>JASFTI010000159.1:0-7823 GCA_050053635.1 Gemmatimonadales bacterium | reverse complement strand
GCGGCGATCCGTGACCCCGATCCCGTTCTGTTCTTCGAGCACAAGTTCCTCTACCGCAGGGCTAGAGACGTGCTGCCCGAGGAAGAGTACGCAATCCCCATCGGGAGTGCGCGCCTCGCCCGGCAGGGCGACGCTTTGACGATCCTGACCTTCGGCGCCACGGTGCAAACCTCGCTGGCCGCCGCAGACGAAATCGCCGGCGCGGACGGCGCCCAGGTCGAAGTCATCGACCTGCGGACGCTCAACCCGCTGGACGATCGAACGATTGCCGGGTCCGTGCGAAAGACCCACCGTTGCCTGGTTGTCCACGAGGCATCGCGTACCGGTGGTATCGCCGGTGAGATCGCGGCACGGGTGAACGAGTTCTGCTTCGAGTGGCTCGACGCACCGGTGCGACGTGTCACAGCGCCCGACACGCCGGTGCCGTTCAGTCCGCCGCTCGAGGACTATTTCCTGGTGCAGGCGGAGGATGTGGTGAGAGCGTCACGCTGGATGCTCGACTATTAGAGAGGCTGCATAATGGCGAGAGTCGATGTCATCATGCCCCAGATGGGCGAGTCGGTGGCCGAGGGGACGATCACGAAATGGCTCAAGAACGTGGGCGACGAAGTCAAGCGTGACGAGTCGATCCTCGAGATCTCCACCGACAAAGTCGATGCCGACATACCGGCGCCGACCTCGGGCGTCCTGATCGAGATCCTCGTGATCGAGAGCCAGACCGTAGAAGTCGGGACCACGATAGCCAGGATCGAGACCGAAGCGGCGGAAGCCGCCGAGGTACCGGCGGCGGAAGCCCCCGCTCCGCAGCGAACAGCCGAACCCGAAGCGGCCGTTGTGGTGCCCGAAGCCCGGCCGCCGGCCCCACAAAAGGGTGACGGGGCGCCTGCCGAGGAGAGCCGCGAGGAGCGTTTGCGGACACGCTCGACCCCGGTGGTCCGGCGTATCGCCGCCGAGCACGGGATCGATATCGCATCGCTCAGCGGCACGGGTATCGGCGGCCGGGTCACCAAGAAAGACATCCTGGCCGTTATCGAGGGAGGTGGCGCGGCACCCATCGGCCAGCCGGCGGCGCCGGGCGTCTTGCAGGTCCCGATCCACGGCGAGACCCTCCAGATCAGGATCCCGGACGTCATCATCAAGGAGAACGACCGGGTCGAAGAGATGGACACCATGCGGCAGCGGATCATGGAACACATGCTGATGAGCCGCCGCATCAGCGCCCATGTAAGCTCGGTCCACGAGATCGACTTCGAGCACGTCGCCCGGCTACGCGGGAAGCTGAAGCCGCGCTTCGAGCGCGAGGGAGTCAAGCTCACCTATCTACCCTTCATCGTGAAGGCCGTGGTCGAGGCGCTGAAGCTCTACCCGGTCGTCAACGCCTCGGTCGTCGGCAGGAAGATCGTCTACCACGCTGCCTACAATATCGGGATGGCCGTAGCGATGGACGAAGGGGCCGGCCTGATCGTTCCCGTCATCAAAGGCGCCGACGAGCTGAGCCTGCTGGGAATCGCTCGGCGCACGGTCGACCTGGCGGAACGGGCACGCACGCGTCAGCTCGATCCCGAAGACGTGCAAGGTGGCACCTTCACAATCACGAACCCGGGAGTGTTCGGGTCGCTGTTCGGGACGCCGATCATCAACCAGCCGCAGGTCGCTATACTCGGGGTCGGCGCGATCGAGAAGCGACCCGTCGTCATCGACGACATGATCGGGATACGTCACCGCTCCTATTTCGGTCTTAGCTTCGATCACCGCGTCGTGGATGGCGCCGTGGCCGACTTCTTCATGGCCAAGCTGAAAGAAGTGTTGGAGACGTTTCCAGAAGATACGTGAACCGGTGGGAGGTAGCCGGTGTGTCGGTGGCCGGTAATTGCCAAACATGAACTGTGATCTTGGAACTTACCGGCCACCGTCTACCGCTACTGGCTACCGACTACCGACCACCGACCACCATGCCCTATCTCCGCCTACGTGACCTGCGATCCGGCTCGCTGCACGAGTTCGACGCCGGCGAGGTAAGGATCGGGCGCGACCCCGAGCTCGAATTCACTCTATCCGGTGAGGGGACCGACGTCGTCTCGGGCACCCACGTCCGCCTCGTCTACCGCGTCCGCCGTTGGTGGCTCGAGGACATGGGGAGCCGCAACGGGACGTACGTCGCCGAGCGGCGTCTGGTCGGCGGCCAGGCCGAGGTCGTTGCTGCCGGAACGGTGATCCGGCTGGGCAAGTCGGGACCGCGAGTGAAAGTGGAGGCGGCGGCCAGTCGCAGTCTCGAGGCGACCGTAGCGGAACGGGTCGCGCCGGCCGAGCCGTCGCCGGCCGAGCCTGCCGCGGCCGAGCCGCAAGCGCCACCCGGGGCGATCCTGAAGCTCGTTTTCGAGGACGCGGGGACTGGCCAGCGCTACCCCGCCTCGGGAGCCCTCATCCGCATCGGGCGCGGCTCCGACTGTGAAGTTCGGCCGCTCGGCGCCGAGGACGAGCTGATCTCACGCCACCATGCCGAGGTCGCCCTCGCCGGGGACGGCACCGCCGTCGTCCGCGATGCCCGCAGCGTGAACGGCACGTTCCTCAACGGCGAGTACCTGGAGGGCGAGCGACCGCTGCAGGAGGGCGATCAGATCGCGCTCGGCGAAGAAGGGCCCGTCCTCATCGTCGAGGAGCTCACCGTCTCATCGGCCGGCGGCCTGACCACGCTCCTCGTTCGACGCGTCGCCCGCGAGGTCTCGCACGGCGCGTCAGCACGAGTACGCCAGCTGATCTGGTCGATGCTGGCGGTAATCGTCACTGCCGTCGCCGGCCTGTACATCCTGGCCGAGAGGCGCGAGCGCCAGACTGCCGCTGCCCTGGCGGAGCAAGCGCGTGCCTTGGAGGAGCAGCGGCTGCAGCTCGAGGACTATCGACAGGCACTCGCCGCCCAGCAGGCGACGACCGACTCGGTCCTGTTCGTCGCCTCGGCCGAGTACAACCGTCTGAGGACCGAGCTGCTGGCGGCCAGGGAGCAGGCGGCACCCGCGTCGGTGATCGACAGTCTGCGCGATGCGCTGGTCGCCGCCGACGAGCGGACGCAGGCTTTGGAAGCTTCGCTCGCTCGTTCTCAAGACGCGTTGCGCCGGCAACTCGCCGCCGGCGATTCGGCCCGCCGACTGGCCGAAGCCGAGGTCGCGCGGCTGCGCGGCGAGCTGGAGCGGGCGACGCAGGAGCGGGTCTCCCAGGGTCTGGTGGACAGCCTGCGGCAGGCGATCAGGACGGCGGAAGAGCAGGCGTCGGACATCGGGGCTCAGCTGCGGGCGGTGAGCGGGGTCAACCTGGCGGCGGTGGCACAGGCGAACCAGCACGCGGTCGGCCTCGTCACTGTCTTTCAAGGGCTAAAGCTCTTCGACGGGTCCGGCTTCGTCGTCACGCCGTCAGGCCACTTCGTCACTAATCGCCACGTCGTGAACCCGGAAGGTAAGGCACCCGATTCCGTGTTTGTGACGATGGCGGATGAACGCTTCATGGAGCCGGCGGACATCATAGTCGTCGCACCTGCCGGCCAGCCCGACCTCGCCGTGATCAGGATCCGCAACTACAGCGGCCCGCGGATCGAGAGTGTCGATTGGTCGGGGACCCGGGCCAAACAAGGCGAACCGGCCGCGCTCATCGGCTTTCCGGCCGGTCTGGGCGCCGCCCTCGATCAAACCCGAACGGTGCGCACGTCGATGAGCGCCGGGATCTTCAGCCAGGTGACGACCGAATCGATCCGCTTCGACGGGTTTACGGTCGAGGGATCCAGCGGCAGCCCGGTGTTCAACGCCAGCGGCGAAGTCGTAGGCGTCCACCGGGGGAGCCTGCGCGGGGCAACCGGCCTGGGGTTCGCAGTACCAGTCACAAAGCTGATTCCACTGCTGCCGGCCGAGGTCAAGGTGGAACTCGAGATCGAATAGTGTTCGGCGACAGTGCGTTTGACGCTCGAAATAGGGGTACCGGGGTCGGCCCGGGATCCTCACTGCGGCGGCCGGACCTGGACAAGAGCGCGGACCACAATCCGAGGAGGACCGATGCGACGATCACGGTCGCTGAAACGATGGTGTGCAGTACTCCTGACGCTGCCGGCGATCGCCTCGCCGACTCTCGCACAGGTCGAGGGACCGGTCCTCGAGGCCAGCCGCCTCGAGCTCACCGTGGCGGAGATCATGCGCGGGCCCGAGCTCGTCGGTACCACGCCCTCCCGGTTGAGCTGGTCGCCGGACGGGCGCACGCTCTACTTCGTCTGGAAGGGACCGGACGAGGAGAGCCAGGGCTTCTACCAGGTGGACCGCGGCGGCGGCCCGCCCGAACGACTGCCTGACGAAGAGGCCCTGCGCATACAGCCCCGCCTCCGTGCCGTCTACTCCGACGACCGGGACAAGGCGGTGTACCAGTACGAGGGTGACCTCTACCTCCTCGACGTGGGCTCCGGCCGCGAGCGCGTCCTCGTCTCGGTGACCGGCCGCCTGTCGAGCATCCAGCTGTCGCCCGACGGAGAGACCGCCTACTACGTCCAAGACAATAACCTGTACAAGGTCGACGTCGGGACCGGCCTCGTCGCTCAGCTGACCGACATCCGTCGCGGCCGGGAACCTCGGGAGGACGAGCCGCCCGACGGTCAGCGGCTGTACTTGGAAGAGCAGCAGCGCAAGCTACTGCGAGCCTTCGAGGTCGACTCGATCCGCAGGACGCAGCGCTGGCCGCCGCCACCCGACCCGGAGGAGGTCGACACACCGCAGGCCTTCTATGTGGGGAACGGGCAACGCTTCAGCGGCTACAGGGTGGCGCCGGACGGCTCACGCATGGCCTTCAACCTCAGCGAAGAGGCGCGCGATGCCCGGGAGGCCTGGGTGCCGGACTATGTGACCGAGGACGGCTATACGCGCCAGGCCCCTCGCAAGCGTACTTTGGTCGGTGACGAGCAGGGTAGCAGCAAACTGGGCGTCATGGACCTGGTGACTGGAGAGGTCGTGTGGATCGACCACGGCCAGGAGGACCGCCAGGTCAATCTCAGCTTCCGCGGCTGGTCGGAGGAGTCCGATCGATTGCTCGTCGTGGGTTTCTCAGACGACTTGAAGGACCGTTGGATATTCCTCGTGGAGGCGGCCACCGGCGAGTCGAAGGTCCTCGACCATCTCCACGACGATGCCTGGGTCGGCGGACCCGGCTGGCTATCCGCCGGCTGGATGCCCGACGGTGACCACGTCTGGTACATCTCCGAGGCTTCCGGGTTCGCCCATCTGTACATGGTGGCGGAAGGCGGCGGCGAGCCGACTCCGTTTACCACCGGTCCCTGGGAGGTTGTGGGTGCCGAGCTATCGCCGGACGAGAAGGAATGGTTCCTGGTTACCAGCGAGGCCGGCCCGCATGAGCGGGGCTTCTACCGGATGGACCTCGACGGCGGCAACCGTCGCCTGGTCACCGACTACGGTTCGCTGCAGGGCTCGGGTGGCCGCCCGGTCGTCCCCTCACCGGATGGCCGCCGACTCGCCGCTCTCTACGCGTGGCCCAACCGACCGCCGGAGCTCTTCCTGCAGGACAATCGACCCGGCTCGCGCCACGCTCAGATCACCAGATCGACGACGCCGGAGTTCGAGTCGTACGCTTGGCTCGCCCCGCAGATCGTCTACTTCACTGCGCGGGACGGCGAGGACGTGCCGGCACGACTCTATCGGCCTGACGAGCCGAACGGTGCCGCCGTCGTCTTCGTCCACGGCGCCGGCTACCTGCAGAACGTCCACAACTGGTGGAGCAGCTACTACCGCGAATTCATGTTCCACAACCTGTTGGCCGAGCGCGGCTACACGGTCCTCGACATCGACTACCGGGGATCCGCCGGGTATGGCCGCGATTGGCGAACCGCGATCCACAAGTACATGGGGAGGGCCGATCTCTCGGATCAGGTCGACGGCGCGCGGTATCTGGTAAACGAGCTGGGTGTGGAGCCCGGGCGCATCGGGATCTACGGCGGAAGTTACGGCGGCTTCATCACGCTGATGGCGATGTTCACCGAGCCCGAGACTTTCGCTGCGGGAGCGGCCCTGCGGCCGGTTACCGACTGGGCTTATTACAGTCACTGGTACACGTCCCGCATCCTCGGACTGCCACAGGACGACCCCGAGGCATACCAGCGCAGCTCGCCTATCTATCACGCCGAGGGGCTCCAGGGCGCCCTGCTCATCTGTCACGGCATGATCGATCAGAACGTCCACTTCCAGGACACCGTGCGTCTGGCGGAGCGGCTGTTAGAGCTGGGTAAAGAGAACTGGGAAGTCGCCATCTACCCGAAGGAGAACCACGGCTTCGAACATTCCTGGGCCTGGACCGACGAGTACCGGCGGATACTGAAGCTGTTCGAGGAAAACCTTCTTAGTGGAAATCCGTGATTCTCAATGGGTGAAGAGCCATGCCGGCCGATCCTGTACGCGAGTTCGAAGAATATCGGAGAGAGCTCTTGGCACTCCTCGGGGACAGTGACCCGCTCGAGGTCCTGGCCCACACGCCGCGCACCATAGAGGAGCGACTGAAGGGGGTCGACGAGTCGCTGCTCGCGAAGCCTCCAGGCGAAGCGGCCTGGTCGGTGAAGGAGATCCTCGGGCACCTCGGCGATTCCGAGTGGGTGTACGGCTACCGCATGCGCATGATGCTCAGCCACGATGCGCCCGCGATCGCGGGCTACGACCAAGACGTCGTGGTTGCGGGCATGGCCCATAACGACCGCCCGCTCTCCATGCTGCTGGAGGAGCTGCGCCGCTTGAGAGGGCTGAACCTCGATCTCTACATGAGAACCCGGGGGCCGGCCTGGGAGCGCTGCGGGCTGCATGCCGAGCGCGGCTCCGAGAGTGTCGGCCTGTCGGTCGAGCTGCTGGCCGGCCACGATCTGCGGCACCGCGACCAGATCGAGCGCGCCCTGGTCGCAGTCGGCGCCTGAGAGGGTCGGTCTGATCGATGGATGACGGATAGTGGTTAGCGAATCGCATTTGGCTTAGACGGGGGAATCGATGCCTCAAGGAACCATACTGCTCAACCGTGCGGACGTGTCGTCGCTGTTGAGTCTGGCTGACTACGTGGAGGTCGTTGAGAGCGCCTTCGAGGCGTATGCCCAGGACATGACGCTGAGCCTCGGCCTGTTACATGTCGATGCGCCGGACGGGGAGTTCCACATCAAGGCGGGTGGCCCGAAAAAGCCGCGCACCTACTTCGGCCTGAAGGTTAACGCCGGCTTCTTCCAGAACCGCCAGCGCTTCGGACTGCCCAACATCCAGGGCACGATCATCCTCTGCGATGGTGAGAACGGCTATCCGCTCGCCTTCATGGACTCGACTGCGATCACGGTTAACCGGACCGGGGCGACCACGGCGGTCGCGGCGAAGTATCTGGCCAGGCCGGATTCGCGGAGCGTCACGATCTGCGGCTGTGGCACCCAGGGCCGGATCCAACTCCGTGCCCTCGAACATATCCTGCCGATCGAGATGGCGTACGCATTCGACTTCGATAAGGGCGTTGCAGAGGGTTTCGCGTCTGATATGAGCCGGGAGTTGGGGATCGAGGTCGGTGCCGTAACCGAGCTCGGTAGCGCCACCAAGAAGAGCGACGTCTGCGTCACCTGCACGCCCGCCAAAGAGCATTTCCTGAAGCGAGAGGATGTCCCGGCCGGAATGTTCGTGGCAGCCATTGGCGCGGACAGTCCAGGGAAGCAGGAGATCGATCCTCGGCTCATGGCGTCCGGCACGGTGGTGGTCGATATCCTGAGTCAGTGTGCCGAGGTCGGAGAATTACATCACGCTATCGAGGCTAAGATCATCGAGCGGGATCAG
>JASFTI010000158.1:0-7865 GCA_050053635.1 Gemmatimonadales bacterium | reverse complement strand
CTCGAGCGCCTGCATGAGCCCCATGCCGCGCACCTCACCGATCCAATCGTGGGCACCGTACAGGCCCTCGAGGCCCTGACGCAGCTGGCCACCACGGGCCTGCGAGCGGGCGGGTGTGTTCTCGCGCGCCATCACCTCGAGCGTAGCATCGGCGGCAGCCATGCAGACCGGGTTACCTCCGTAGGTAGAGATCGTCTTGGCGGTCCAGGCCTCGGCGATCTCCGGCCGCGTCATCGTCGCGCCCACCGGGAACCCGTTGGCGATCCCCTTCGCCATGACCATGATGTCGGGCTCCACGTCCCAGTGCTCGATGCCGAACCACTTGTCTCCCGTGCGGCCGAATCCCGCCTGTACCTCGTCGCAGATAAACAGTCCACCGCAGTCGTGGATAATCTCGACCATACGCTGGAAGTATCCCGGCGGCGGCACGATATAGCCTGCGGCGCCCTGAATGGTCTCGGCAAAGAAGGCGGCTGGCTTCCCGTCGGTGACCGTATGGATCGTCTCTTCCAAGTCTCTGGCCAGGTAATCCAGGAAGGCCTCGTCGTCGAGCCCTTCGATCGGGAACCGGTAACGATAGGGCGACACGGCGTGCTTGATTCCGGGCAGCGAGCTGCCGAGCGGACGCCAGGGCGCCTGTGCCGTAAGATTCGTGGCCAAGATGCTGCGACCCGAGTAGGCCCGGCGAAGCGCGATCACTTCGCTTCTCCCGGTATACATGCAGGCTAGCATGACCGCCGTCTCCACCGCCTCCGTACCGCTGTTGGTGAAGAACGACTGGCCCAGCCGACCGGGCGCAATCTCGCTCAGTCGCCTGGCGACGCCGATCTGGTTCTCCGTGATGTAGAGCGTGGATGTGTGCCCCAGCCTGCCCACCTGCTCGCGTACGCGTTCCACTACTTCCGGATGGCAGTGACCGATGGACGATGTGAGTATCCCGCTGAAGAAATCGAGGTACTCACGTCCCTCGGAATCCTCCACGCTCGTGCCATGTCCCGCGACCAGCACGAGCGGATCCTCATACAAAGGCGGGGCGCACGGGAAGAGATACTTCCGGTGATCGGCCTTCACCCGATCCGTATCGGTCGCTGCGCCAGTCTCATTCTTGACTTTCATCGCTACCACCTCGAGATCACGACACGCTTGTCTGTGTAGAAGTCGATGGCATCTCGGCCCTGGGCCTTGAGGTCCCCGTAGAACGAGCCCTTCGCGCCGCCGAAGGGGAAGAACGCCATCGGAGCCGCGACTCCGATGTTGATGCCCAGCATGCTGATCCCGGCGTTATAGCGGATCTCGCGTGCCGCGCGACCGCTGGTCGTAAAAATCGACGTCATGTTACCGTAGCTGATCCGGTGGATCAGCTCCAGGGCTTTATCCAGCGAACCGACCCGGGCCAGGCCGCCCACCGGACCGAAGATCTCCTCGCGGCCGATAACGAGGTCCGGGCCGACCTCGTCGAAGAACGTGGGGCCGACCCAGTGCCCCTTCGGGTAGCCCTCTACCGTCGCATCGCGGCCATCGAGCAACAGCCTGGCGCCCTCGCGCACCCCGCCCTCGATGAAGCCGAGAATTCGCTCGCGATGACGTGCGGAAATAACCGGACCCATGAAGGGGTCGCCGTCGAGCGCGTAGCCCATGCTCAGCGACGCCGCTCCGTCCAGCAGACGCTCTTTCATTTCCGGGTAGGCATCCTCCACCCCAACGACCACGCTGCCCGCCAGGCACCGCTGGCCCGCCGAGCCGAACAACGAGTTGAGGATCGCATCGGTCGCCCCGTCGTAGTCCGCATCCGGGAGCACGACCAGGTAGTTCTTCGCCCCGCCCAGCGCCTGGACTCGCTTGCCGCGCGCTGCCGCACCCGCGTAGATCTGCTGGGCCACCGCGCTCGAGCCGACGAACGAGATACCCTTCACATCCGGGTGCTCGATTAGCGCCGCCGCCGCATCCCGTGCGCCATGCACGACGTTTAGCACCCCCTTCGGCAGGCCTGCCTGCGCGGCCAACTCGACCACCGTCTGGTGCGTCAGCGGATCCTGCTCGCTGGGCTTCAGCACGAACGTGTTGCCGGTGGCGACCGCGTAGGGCCAGAACCACATCGGGATCATGACGGGAAAGTTGTAGGGCGTTATTCCGGCGAAAACACCCAGCGGCTGCAGGACGGTTTCGCAGTCGATCCCCGGCGCGATATCCTCCAGCGTCGTCCCCATCATCAGCGTCGGGATCCCGCAGGCGTGCTCCACGTTCTCGATCCCGCGCCTGACTTCGCCGCCGCACTCCTCCAGGTTCTTGCCGTGTTCACGCGCGAGGCTGGTCGTCAGCGCCCCGAAGTTCTCCTCGAGCAGCGTCTTTAGCCGGAAGAGGACCCGCGCCCGTTCGATCGCCGGCGTCGCGCGCCAGGCCGGGAAGGCGCGCTTTGCCGCCTCCACAGCAGCGCCCACGTCCTCCGAACCGGAGAGCGGGACCTGACCCAGGTACTCTCCCGTGGCCGGGTTCGTGACGGGTAGCGTCTCCGAACCCGACGAAGCGACCCATTCGCCGCCCAGATAGTTCGCTAGCGAGGCATCCCTGATCATCATGTCCTCCGGATAGCAACCGGCGTCCAGCCTCACCTGCTCTCGACCGCCGCAGGTTGGGGTTGAGGGCCGTCACCCCATAAGCCGTTTGACGAGAGACTTCACGGCGCCCTCGTAACGCTTGACGACCAGCACCGACGCCGGCGAGTGGCGGGCCACCTTCTCCGGGATCTCGCCCAACAGCATCTTGCGGAACAGCGGCTCCTTGGCAGCACCGATGACGACGAGATCGCACTCGCGACTGGCCAGCGCCAGACCGCCGGCCACTGATTCCGCCTCGATCAGCTGCTTCTCCAGCGGTAGAGTCACATCGAAGTGGACCAGCGTCTTCTCGATCCAGCGTTCGGCCTCGGAACGCTGTTCCTCCGACGCTCCCGGCGGCACGACGTAGCTGGCCGTCACCTCCATCTCGAACGCCTTGCCGAGCACGTTGAGGAACTCGGCCGCCAGTTGCGCGTGTGGGCCGCCCGCGGTGGGGAACAGACAACGCCGGAACTCACCGTCCTCGGCGATCTTCAGCAGCATCAGATCGCAGGGCGCGTGCCGGATCACCTGGTCGGCGACCTCGCCGAAGATGCGCTCACGCGTATCCGTATAGCCTTTCCAGCCCATCAGCAGCACGTCGGCGCGGTGTCGTTCCGCTGCCTCGAGGATCCCGTGGTGGGCGTTGTGCGCGATGGCGATATCCGTCTCGATCTGTATGTCGTGTTCGGCCGCGTACTCGCGCGCTTCCCTGAGCAACGGCTCCCGGTGGTGAGTGAACCGCATACCCTCGTGCACCGGCAACTGCCTGGGCACGACGGTCACCGTGACGGCGACCAGTCGCCTGCCGCGCGCTCGGGCGATCGGGATGGCGAAATCGAGTAACGTCTTGACGGTGTCCGGGTTATGCAGAGGCACGAGGACCGAGTAGGCGGGTTTCTCCTCCAGCGGCCGCTGACTCGGGATGAGGACCTGTGGCTCGGCGCCCGCCGCCAACTTCTCGAAGTAGGCGAAGTAGATGAGGAGGCCGAACACCACCCAGCCCGCCGTCACGTACCAGGCTAGTGGCTGAAACTTGAACTGATAGAGCGCCAGGAAAACGTTGAGCGAGATGCCGAGGATCGGCGTAATCGGGTAGAGCGGGACTCGATAGGCGCGCTCGATCTCCGGCGCCTTACGACGCAGCGCGATGACTGCAAGGTTCACCAGCGCGAAGGTCAGTAGGAAGATCAAGCTGGCCGCCGAACCGACCGCCTCGATCGGCAGGGTCAGCGCCATCGCCAACAGAATGACACCCGTGACGATGATCGCCGCCCGCGGCGTGCGCTGTTCCGGATGGATCTTCGACATCTCCCGCGGCAGCAAGTTGTCGCGTGCCATCGAGAACGCGACGCGCGAAGAGGCGAGAACAGTCGCGTTGAGCGCCGACATGGTGGATAGCAGGCCCCCGAACACGATGATCCCGACGCCCAGGGCGGGCATGAAATCCTCCGCCGCCCGTACGATCGCCGTCTCCTTGTACTCGCCCAGGAACTGCCAGGTCGGGCTGTCGCCCGAGCTCACCGCGCCCAGCGAGACGAACAGTATCAGCAGATACATCGTCACCGTGATCGCCAGGGCGATGAATGTGGCGCGCGGGATGTTCTTCTCCGGCTCCTTGATCTCCTCGGCGACAGTGGCGATCAGATCGTATCCTTCGAAAGCGATGAACGTCAGGCCCATCGCCACCAGAACACCACCACCACCCAGCGGAAAGAACGGCGAGAAGTTGTCCGCCGCCTCGGCTGGCGCAGCGACGACGCGCCTGAGTCCGTAAAACACGAAGATCCCCAATACGGCCAACTTCGCCAAAGTCAACGCGTTCTCCGCCTGGCCCGTGACCTCGGCGCCTCGGATGTTCAGCCGGATAAAGACGAGGCCGATCAACAGCGTGACGATCAGCACGGGGATATTCCCCCCAACGACGCCGAACAGGCTTCCCGTCAGCCCAGGTACGTACTTGTGGAAGAATTCCCAGAAGTAGCCGGCGAACCCGAGGGCGTACAGGCTACACGCCACCGTATACGCGAACCAGAGCATCCACCCGGCGGTGAAGCCCAGCGCGCCCGGGAAGGCCACCCGCACGAACGAGTAGCCGCCTCCCGCACGTGGGATGGCGGAGGCCAGCTCGGCGTAGGCGAAGGCGGTCAGCAGTGTGACCGCGCCGTTCAGCGCGAACGCCAGAATCGAGGCAGGCCCCGACTCGCCGGCGGCGATGCCCGTGAGCACGAAGATACCCGCACCGATCATGGCGCCGACGCCGATCATCGTCGCGTCGAACAGGCCGAGATCGCGGGCGAACGTGGTCCTCGACGGGTTCTCGTTCGTCATCCGCTTGATTGGCTGAGCGAAGGTGCAGGTTGTGTGCCCGTAGCGGGGGCCGGCAACATACTAGCGCCGGATCAAACCTCCTGCCAGACCGCAGGCACGGCCCGGAGAAGCGCGATCCTCAATGGAGTATCGATCCGCGACTTCGGCAGGATGGTCTTGGGCTCGAGCAATCTAGGAGTGACGGCAGCTGACCCGCGGACCGCTGAGCCTCCATACGTCGTGCCCGCGAGGACGAGCTCCGTGCTGCTCTCGCTCAGGTCACCGCCCGACACCAAATCGTGGACGGCGAAGTGGAGGACCAGGTCGAGGTCTCCGTCTGCATCGTGATCCTCGAGCCTGGCCATGGGCTTACCACTCTTCTTCCGGAGCACCGGGGTACCCCCCCGCCTGCCGTCGCCTAACGTCACCGTCTCCGGATCTACCGCTAATGCATCGAACCGCTCGGTCGTCGGGATGACGACCTTGACCTTGCTATCGCTGTTCAGGTTGATCTCCGCGGCGGGAATCCCAATCTCGACCTCGACAAGATCTGCAGGCGCGCCACCGCCGGCTCCGCCGTCGCCTCGCCTTCCGGAAACCTCCGACTGCCCATGAACCGTAATCGAAGCCGCGTCGACTCCAACACCCTGGAGTGTTGGATCCGCGTTACACCCCGTCAGCAAGACTGTCGCCGCGGCGAGGGCAATCGGCAACACGTTCTTCAAGGTCCAACCCTCTCTAACCAGACGGAACTGCGCACCCGCGGCGCGGTTACGCCGCTGGCTCGTCGCATCACGTCCTGTCGAGACGAGCGCAATCAATAAGGTTTGCCGGTAAGAGGGGCAAGAGCCGTGCCGGGTGTGGGCCTCGAGACGTCCCCGCAACGGCTGAACACCGGGGCGAAGCGAGGCGGCTCGCGGCCGCCCTCGCTGACTAAATTCGCCGACTCGGCGACAACTACCGGCCGCCGACTAGATGGGCCATCGTTTGTCTCAACCTCTGCAGCTGCTCGTCGCTCAGTGGCTCTGCGAACATCAATTGGGTGGCGTCCTGCCCGCGAGCCAGAAGCGACCACGTCTCGGTATCAGCGTTGTACACGAGGAAATCGAACAGAAGTGCGGTCTCATAATTGAATGGCACGGGGACGAATCCCTCCGCGGTTATCACACCGCCCGCGTCATCAAACTCGGCAACGACGAGCGCGCTGTCATCGTCGAGGTCGAGTATATGGGCGCTACCATGACAATCGTCACACCCCGAGACCGCGTTCTTGGCGATCGTGTGCCCGTAAGCCGGCGCTACAATAAGGAGTTTGTTACCCTCGTAGACGAGCGAGTGCATGTTCGCCGGGTGCACCTTCCCTTCCCGGTTCACCAGGAAGGTCCAGTTCGTCACCTGCTTCAGCAGCTCTGACTCGCCCTCAGGGAGGGCCGACTGGTAGTGGCAGTTGTAGCAGGTGACCATACCCTGCATGTGGCACGTGCTGCAGTCCACGGCGACGGCGTGCCAGTCGTGATAGCGGTTGGCTGGAACGCTCGTGTGGCAGTCCTCGCACTCGGTGTGGATGGCACCGTCCTCGAGCAACGAGCTGTAGCTGTGCCCATCGCCCATGACGTCTTCCAGGGCGTGGCAGTCCATGCACGTCATCCCGGCGTCGCGGTGCACGTCGCTGAAGCCGGCGGCGACCTCGTTCGCCTGCCTGCCGTGGCAGCGGCCGCACGGCTGACCCTCCGCCACGCCGTCGTCGACTTGTGCACCGAGCTCTGGGTTTGGAGTGTTGTGGCAGCTCGCGCAACCACCCGTGAGGCTCGGGTCGTGACAGTTCTTGCACGCCAGCTCCGAATAAGGGACACCCGCGAACTGTTCGAGGCCGTCGTTGCTCGCGCTGTAGAACGTCTGGAAGCCCTGACCTGTCGCGTGCAGGCTCGTCGGATACCACTCGTCCCAAGGGAATCCGTTGGCCGTCACTGTCGGCGACGCGTCGTTCCGGGTCTCGCCCCCGCTGTTGACGGCATAGACCGTGGCCGTGTAGGCGGTGCCCTCTTCGACCCCATCCTCGTCGGTGAACACGGCCGTCTCGGCGCCGCCCGCCACCCACTTCGTCAGCGTCCGCTCGCCGGTGAGCTCGGCGCGGAACGAATCGACGTTCGCCTGCATCTGCCACTCGAGCTTGACGCTGTCGGGGAATGAGGCCGCCACGATCGAGAAGACCGCGGGCGGCGGCGGCCCTTGCTCGCAGCCGCAGGCGACGAGCACAGCGGCCGCGTATAGGACGACGGCCGAGAGGCGAGTCGGGTACTCGAGAGAAAGACTCGCTATGGACATGAGCCCACCTCCGATTCCGAAGGAGCTTTACCTGCTTGGATATGGATGGTCGGGTAGTAGCGTGAGGACTCAGATTGCACTAAATGTGCTCGACGGTTCCCGGCGCATCAACCCCGCAACAAGAGAGGCAAAATGTGCAGGCTCGGCCGGCGCACTTCGATCACCGTCCTTCTGATCGCGTTCATCTGGACATGTTCAGAGGGCACGCACGACTACACCCCCACCGCCGCGTCGGCGCCCTCCACCGATATCTTCCTCGGCACCCTGATGCTGAACGGCGATCGTGTGGAGGTGGGCGACTTCATCAACATCACCGACCGCGATGGTTACGATAATCAACCGCATTTCGTGGACCAGGGCACGGCACTGCTCTACACGTCGGCACGGGACAGCGTACAAACAGACATCTACCGGTATGACATAGAGACCGGCACGATCACCCAGGTCACGAATACGCCGGCGGCCAGCGAATACTCACCGACGGTGATGCCGGGCGGCAACATGTTCTCCACTATCCGCGAGGAGCCGGGTCGGCAAGGATTGTGGCACTACGGGATGAACGGTAGCGATCGCGGCGGAATCCTCGACGCGGTCCAGCCGGTGGGCTATCACGCGTGGGCGGACCCTCATACCGTC
>JASFTI010000157.1:0-7894 GCA_050053635.1 Gemmatimonadales bacterium | reverse complement strand
TCTGGGCACCGTTCTTCATCCCGTTCGTCGCTCTCGTCGTGAGTGGTAGCGCCAACTCGGTCAACCTGACGGATGGGCTCGACGGCCTCGCGTCCGGACTCGCCGCGATTGCCGGCGGAACGTTCGGTGTCTTCGCCTATCTAATCGGCCGCGTCGATGCCTCGAACTACCTGGGACTCTTCTATCTGCCGGGCGTCGGAGAGCTGTCCGTGTTCTGCGCTGCACTCGCAGGTGGCGCACTGGGCTTCCTCTGGTTCAACAGCCACCCCGCCGACGTGTTCATGGGTGACACGGGCTCGCTGGCGCTTGGTGGTGCTTTGGGTGCCGTGGCCGTCTTGATAAAGGGCGAGTTCCTGCTGCTGATCGTCGGCGCGGTGTTTGTCGCGGAAGCGCTGTCGGTCATGCTGCAGACGAGCTGGTTCAAGTACACGCGGAAACGTTTCGGTCAAGGTCGGCGCATCTTCCGAATGGCGCCGTTACACCATCACTTCGAGCAACTCGGCTGGTCGGAGCCGAAAGTCGTCGTTCGCTTCTGGATCGCCGGAGTGCTCGCTGCGCTGATCGCGCTGAGCACACTGAAACTAAGGTGAAGACTCCCGATTCGTGGTCGGAGCTCCGGGTAGGAGTCCTGGGACTGGGTCGCAGCGGACGCGCCGCGACGCGCCTGCTGGCCCGGGCCGGCGCCTCGGTCTACGCCAGCGACGTCGCGGTTACGCCCGAGCTGCGCGACGAGGTCGAAGGTCTCCGTGGTCCGCGAGTCGAGATCGAGTTGGGTCGGCACGACGTCGAGAAGTTGAGTGAGTGCGATGTGTTGGTGACCAGCCCGGGGATCCCACCCGGTGCGGAGATCTTCCGGAGGCCGGAAGTGCGGTCGCGACCGACGATCTCCGAGCTCGAGCTGGCGTTCGGCTTTCTCCAGGCACCGATCATCGCGGTGACCGGCACCAACGGTAAGACCACCACGAGCGCTTGGATAGGCGCGATCCTCGAGTGCGCCGGCTTGCGCGTCGGCGTGGGCGGCAACATAGGGCGAGCGCTGTCCGAGCTGGCCGTGGATAGCGACCCCGGATACGAGTGGATCGTTGCTGAGGTGAGCTCGTTCCAGCTGGCTCAGATCGACCGCTTCAACCCGGCGATCGGCGTGTTCCTCAACCTGTGTCCGGATCACCTCGATTGGCATGTCGATGTCGAGCACTACTTCGCCGCCAAGGCCCGCCTCTTCGAGAACGCGGGTCCCGACAGCCGTTGGGTGCTGAATGGAGAAGATCGAGGCGTTCTGGAACTGGCGGCGGCCAAGCCGGGAACCGCCCGCTACTTCCGCGTCGCATCCCGGCCGGCCGCCGGCGAGCAGGGCGCCTTCCTCGACAGCGATGACGTGCTGACCGCCCGCTACGAAGGTGAGCAGGTCAGGCTCGTGACGCGAAGCGAGCTCAAACTGCTGGGCGCCCACAACGTCGCGAACGCGCTGGCTTCCGCCATCGCTGCCGCGTTCGCAGACGTTCCCGTCCCTGCAGTGCGTGAGGGGCTCCGAGATTTCGAGCCGCTTCCTCACCGTCTCCAGCCGGTGGCGGAGAAGGGCGGCGTGCTCTGGGTGAACGACTCGAAGGCGACGAACGTGGCTTCGACCCGCGTGGCGCTACAGGCGCTGGATCGCCCCGTGGTTCTGCTGCTCGGCGGACGGCCGAAAGGCGAGTCGTTTGCAGCACTGGCGTCGGACCTCAAGGATCGAGTTCGCGCGGTGGTCGCATACGGCGAAGCGGCGGCCCAGATCGAGTCCGAGCTCGGCGACGAAGTAACGGTCGTCCGTGAGGACGGACCCTTTGAAGATGTGGTGCGGCGGGCGCGTGCCCTGACACAACCGGGCGACTCCGCTCTTCTCGCGCCCGCCTGCGCCAGCTTCGACATGTTTCGCAACTACGAAGAGCGCGGCGAACGCTTCATGAAGCTCGTCGACCAGGAGATATCGTGAGAGATCTCGCGGCGTCGGTAACGGTTGACGCGTATGTGCCTGCGGCGGGCAACGCGCGGCGCGATGCCGGTATGCTGCTCGCGGTCACGATCTTCCTGCTGCTGGCCGGCCTGATCACCGTGTACAGCGCCAGCTCGTTCCTCGCTCAGACGCAGGGACTGCCGGACCACTACTACCTGCGCCAGCAGGCGAGCAAGGCGTTGGTCGGCCTGCTGGCGCTGTACGTAATGGCGCGGGTCGACTACCGGACCTACCGGCAGCTGGCCTGGCCGCTACTCGGCCTGACGCTCATGGCGCTCCTGGTAGTCGTCTTACCGGGAACCGAGGCGATCGCACCGCCACGTAATGGCGCACGCCGTTGGCTGGAACTGGGCTTCCGCTTCCAACCGTCGGAAGTCGCCAAACTGGTGATTGTGATCTGGGCAGCCGCGATAGCAGCGAAAAAAGGCGAGCGCATCCGAAGTCTGCGCTGGGGCCTGGGAGCCTTCGGCGTCATCTACCTGGCCGTCGGCTACCTGATCATCCTGGAGCCCGACCTTTCCTCAGCTGTCGTGATCGGGCTGCTCTGCGCGATCGTTCTGTTTGCTGCCGGTGCACGGGTCAGCCATTTCATGCTGATCGCCTTGCTGGCGCTGCCGCTCTTCTGGGAGTGGGTTCGGTCCGCCAGCTACCGGATGGAGAGGATCACCACGTTCTTCAGTGGTGGAACCGACCCTGCCGGTGCGGGCCACCAATTGCACCAGTCGCTGATCGCCGTTGGCTCCGGCGGCCTGCTCGGCGTCGGTTACGGCGAGAGCACACAAAAATACTCCTTTCTGCCGGAGCCACACAACGACTTCGCGTTCGCGATCATCGCCGAGGAGTGGGGACTCGTTGGCACGGCGGCGATCGTACTGGCGATCGCAGCTGTCGGCGTCCTGGGGTTGCGGGTGGCGCGGCGCGCCCCAGATGCGTTCGGCTTTCTACTGGCCGTAGGCCTCACGGCGCTGATAGTGGTCAGCGCCTTGATGCACATTTGCGTGACCCTAGGCCTGCTGCCGACGACAGGAGTGACGCTTCCCTTTATCAGCTACGGTGGCTCGAGTCTGGTAGTCTGCCTGGCTGCGGTTGGCATCCTCCTGAACATCGGCAGCTGGCGGGCCTGATGACGTGGCATACCGTGCGATCATCGCAGGCGGAGGGACCGGCGGGCACCTGTACCCGGCCCTGAATCTGGCGGAAGCACTGAGGAGGTCGGCGCGTAATGAGATCGAGATACTGCTGGTCGGTGCCCAGAGAGGAATCGAGGCTCGCGTACTTCCTGAACGGGGTGTACCGCATCGCCTTCTGCCTCTCGAGCCGATTCGCCGCAGCCGTCCGTGGCAGAACTGGCGGCTATTACGGTCGGCGTTCGCGGCGAGCCGCCAGATCCGGCGTCTTCTCGATTCGTTCGCTCCCGACCTGGTGGTTGGCACAGGCGGCTATGCTGCAGGACCGGTCGTCGGCTGGGCGCTCGTCCGCCGGCTGCCTACGGCAGTGCAGGAACAGAACAGCTACCCGGGTCTCACGACACGCTGGCTGGCGCCCTATGTGGACCAGCTACACTTGGGTTACGAGGAGGCGATGAAGAACTTGTGGCCGGGACGTGACACGCTCGTACGCGTTCACGGTAACCCCATACGTTGGCCGGACCAGCGACCGCTACCCCACTCGGTGCGCGAGGAGTACGGGCTGGCGCCCGGACGTGTCGTCCTGATAGTCGGCGGCAGCCAGGGCGCCGCGCCGATCAACGAGGCGATGGTCGCTGCGATCGAGGCCGTCCACAAGGGCGAGCTGCCCACTCTGCCGCCCGACGTGCAGCTCCTCTGGTCTACGGGTCCGGCGCATCACGCCGCGATCTCCACGCGCCTGGCGCGGCTGGATAGTCGGGTCGCCGTGCGGACGTTGCCCTTCATAGCCGAGATGGAGAAAGCGCTCTCGGTGACCACACTCGCCGTGTCGCGGGCCGGTGCGCTGGCTCTGGCCGAGTTCTGTGCCTGGGGCGTGCCGGCCGTGCTCGTGCCTCTGCCCCATGCGGCGGCCGGCCATCAGCGCTTTAACGCTGTCGCCATGGAGGAGGCTGGAGCCGCCGTCGTCCTCGATGAGCTCGCGATGAAGCGGGACCCGCTGGCCCTGTGGCACACGGTCGTCGATTTGCTCGGCTGGCCGCAACGGCTCGAGCGCATGAGACAGGCTGCAGAGGGGCGCGGCAACCCGCGGGCGGCGGACGAGATCGCCACCGACCTCTGGCGTCTGATGGAGGACCGTTGACGGAAGCGCACGGTTTGGCCGAGCTGGCTGCGAGCGGCGCCGCGATCCACCTCATGGGTATCGGCGGTGCTGGGATGGCCGGGCTCGCTCTGTTACTGGCCGAGCGGGGCGCCGCCGTCAGCGGCTGCGACCGTGAGTGCAACGAGACTACCGAGGACCTCGGACGTCGAGGGATGATCATCCACCAGGGGCACAGTCCGGACCATGCCGTCGGCCAGGCCGCGCTCGTCCACACGGCGGCGGTGCCGGCGGACCATCCCGAGTTGGACTCGGCCCGCGCCCAGGGCAAACCGGTGTTGAAGCGGAGCGAGGCGCTGGCCGGGCTGGTGAACAGCGGCTGGCTGATCGCCATCGCCGGCACTCACGGCAAGACGACGACCAGTGCACTGACCGCGATGGCACTGGAGTCGGCGGGCGTCGATCCCACGGCACTCGTCGGCGGCCGCGTGCCGGCCTGGGGCGGCAACGCCCGTATCGGCGGCACGACCTATGTCGTGGAGGCGGACGAGTACGACCGTTCGTTTCTGTCGCTGTGGCCGAAAGTCGCGGTGATCACTTCCGTCGAGGCGGAGCACCTCGATACCTACGCGACGTTCGAAGGGATGGAAACGGCGTTCGATGAGTTCGTCAGTCGCGTCCCCGACGATGGTCGTGTGATCGCCTGTGTCGATGACGCCGGGGCACGGCGCAGACTGAAAGTCGCGGCCGATCGCGGTTTGGGTTACGGCATCGGCGGCGACGCGATGCTACGCGCTACAAAGATCAGCTACGAACCGGATCGCTCCCGGTTCTCCGCCAACTTCAGCAGCCGCAGCTTGGGCACATTCGAGCTCGCCTTGCGAGGGCGACACAACCTTCGTAACGCGCTCGCCGTACTCGCAGTCATGCTGACGCTCGACCTCGACCCGCAGGCGGCGGCGCCTGCCTTCGCCGGCTTCACCGGGGTGGACCGGCGCTTCCAATATCTGGGTGTCGCAGCAGGCGTGACGGTGATCGATGACTATGCTCATCACCCGACCGAGGTGGCGGCGACACTCGAGACCGCGCGCCAGGCGTACCCCGGCCGCCGGTTGGTCGTGGCGTTCCAGCCGCACCTCTATACCCGGACGCGCGCCCTCGCCGACGAGTTCGGCGAAACTCTGGCCGGCGCGGACCTCGTGTTCGTTACAGAGATCTATCCGGCCCGCGAACAACCGATACCCGGTGTCTCCGCGCAGCTGGTGGTCGATGCGGCTCGCCGGTTCGCTGATCCAGATCGAGTGCGCTATGCAGAGGACCTCGAGGACCTGGTCGGCCAGCTGCGGCGCGCCTTGAAAGATGACGACGTGGTCATGACGCTCGGCGCCGGTGACATAAGCAGCGTCGCACACTCGCTGTTGGATGAGCTCAGGCGGAGCCATGTGGATGCCTGACGTGCCGCTGGCCGACCTGGCGCGCTGGAAGATCGGCGGCCCGGCGCCCGCCTACGCGAAGGCGAGCTCCGAGCAGGAACTGCGCGCGCTTCTAGCGGAAGTCGAGGGTCCACGCGTCCTCGTGCTGGGCCACGGCGCCAACGTGCTGGTCGCCGACGCCGGGCCGGGCGCACCTGTGCTGCAGTTGGAGGGTGAGTTTGCCGAGTACGAGGTGCTCGAGCACACGATCAGCTTTGGAGCCGCAGCCAAGATCTCCTCGGTCGTACAGGCGGCACGCCGTATGGGGCGCTCCGGCCTCTGGATCCTCGAAGCGGTTCCGGGGACGATGGGCGGTGCGCTGCGCATGAACGCCGGGACCGCCGAGCAGGGGGTCTGGGGGCGAACCCTGTGGGCTGAAGCGATGTGGCCGGACGGGACCGTGAAGCGACTGACGAGAGAAGATGTGGCCCCGCGGTACCGCGGGATCGAGCTCGATCCACAGGCCGTCTTTCTGCGCGGTGAGGTCGACGCGCCGCCGGGCGATCCCGAGCGCATCGAGCAGGAACACCTGAGCCGTAGGGAGGCGAAGCTGAGATCGCAGGTCTACGACCTGCCGACCTGCGGGTCTACCTGGAAGAACCCCGAGTCGCCGGGTCCGACCGCCTGGCAGTTGGTCGATCGCGTCGGGATGCGTGGGGTACGTCGCGGCGGCGCACAGATATCGGAGAAACACGCGAACTTCATCGTCAATCTTGGCGACGCCCGGGCCCAAGATGTGGTCGAGCTAATGGTCGAGACGCGTCGCCGCGTCCTTCAAGAGACGGGGATCGCTCTCGAGCCTGAAATCCAGTTCTGGGGCTTCGCGGAAGAGACGTTGCGCGAGCTGGGAGTCGTGCGATGAAGGGGCGCAGCGCGCTGCCACGGGCGGCATACCTGATCGGGATTCTGGTGATGGTCGGGGGGATCGCCGGTTGGATTTGGGGCGGTCGGCTGCTGGCCAGATTCGAGTACTTCGCCGTGCACCAGGTCGAGGTGGTAGGATCGCGCTGGTTGGCACCCGACTCGATCCTGCGTTTGGGGGCGATCGGGTCGGACCGCTCGGTATGGGACGACTTCTCCGATGTCGAGCGACGGCTGCTCAGACACCCGATGATCGAAGAGGTGCGCGTCCACCGGGCCGGTCTGCAGGCGCTGCGCATCGTGGTGCGCGAGGTCGAGCCGGTCGCCCTCGCGGGCACGCCCGAGCTCCGAGCGGTGCTCGGCGACGGCACTTTACTGCCTATCGACCCGGCGGGTACTTCGCTCGACCTGCCGCTGTTGACAATGGATGCCGCAATGACCTCCGACGCGAGCCAGCTACGCGTCGGACCGGCGCGCTATGCGCTCGAGATATTCGGAAGGTTGCAAAAGGTCGACCCCGGCCTGGCAGCGGTGGTCTCGGACTTCCGTCTGCTGGACGGCCAGGGTCTGATGATGAATCTGGTAGCGTCGCAACCCGCGAGGCGCCTCGCCGTGCCCGCCGAGATCGGCGAGCCGCTCGCCCGGCGCGTGCGTGCCACGCTCGCCGACCTGAGAGGCCGGGATATCGCTGCGGAACTAATCGAGGCGCGCTATGCGGGCCAAATCGTGGTCCGGAGAGGACAGCCATGATTGCAACACCTTATCTAATCGGTGCGCTCGACATCGGGTCGACCAAGACGTGTGCCGTGATCGGTGAGCTCATCCTCGAGGGCGATGGCCCGGCACAGGTCAAGGTTCTCGGTGTCGGTCAGGTGAAGCCGAGCGGAATCCGCCGCGACGCCGTCAGCAATATCGAGGAGACGACGGAAGAGATTCGCCAGGCGCTCAAACAGGCCGAGTTGATGGCCGGGATGCAGCCGCGCGGTCTGTACGTCGGGATATCCGCGGAATACGTGCAGACCAGCACCTCGAACGGTGTCGTCGCGATCGGCGGAGACGAGATCAGCGAGGAGGATGTCGATCGGGTCCACGAGGTCGCCCGCGCCGTCGTCGTGCCGCCCGATAAGGAGCTGCTGCACGTCATACCGCAGGACTACTCGGTGGACCACCGCGGCGGCATCCAGCAGCCCGCAGGGATGATCGGAACCCGACTGGAGGCCGACGTCTTCATGGTGCTCGGGTCGGGCGCTGCGGCCCGCAATCTCCGTAAGGCGGTCGCCCGCGCCGGCTACGAGGTGGCCCAGCTGGTGCTCACGCCTCTGGCGGCAGGACTCAGCGTGCTGAC
>JASFTI010000156.1:0-7902 GCA_050053635.1 Gemmatimonadales bacterium | reverse complement strand
GGCCGGGGTCGCGTGGCCGCAGCAGCAGATGATTCACGTAGCGGTGGCCGTAGATGCTCTTCAGCGTGGAGGCCGGGATGATGGCGCGGCGCGCGTCGGGTCCGTTGTTCATGCTGTCTTGGAACTTTCTCTGCATGACGCCGATGACCGTGAACGGCAGGTCGTCGAGCATTACGGTCTGACCGACCGGGTCCTCGCTACCGAACAGCTCCTCGGCTATCTCGTCGCCGAGGAACAAGACGCGCCGTCGCTCGTCGAGGTCGGGCATGTTGATGAAGCGACTGCCGGCGGCGGGGTACATGCGCCGCATGTCCTCGAAGGCTGGATATACGCCCTCCATGTAGGTCGTCGTCTTGTTGTCCCCGAACTCGAGGGTCGTGCCCCAGCGGCCGTAAGACGGGCTGACCAGATCGATCTCCTCGATCGAGCGGGTGATCAGCTCGAGGTCTTCCTCCATCAGGCGGATCCGCCGGCCCCTGGGCAGGCCCTGGAACTCCTGGCTGGTCGTCCCTCCATAAACCATGAAGATGCGCTCGCCGGCGTTGAGCAGCCCCTTGACGATCGAGTGCCGCAGCCCCTCACCGAAGGCGAGCAGCAGGACGACGGAGATCGTGCCCCAGGTGATGGCGAACATGGTGAGTAGAACGCGGGTCTTCTGCCCCTTCAGGTCACCGATGAACTCTGCAAGCAGTATGCGCCACATGTCCTAGTACCTGAGGCACTCGACGGGATCGAGGTTCGCCGCCCGGCGAGCGGGGAAGTAGCCGGCGAGCAGTGCGACTCCCGTCAGCAGGCTAACGGTGGCGACGGCGACGGCCGGCGAGATAGTGGGCACGCCGATGAACTCCTGGAGCGGCATCAGCTGGCCCAGCGCGACCAGGCCCCATGATATGAGGAAGCCCAGCAAGGCGCCGGCGGCGACGACGATGAACGTCTGGCCGAGGAACTGGAGCATTATGTCGCGCTTGCGGGCGCCGATGGAGCGTCGGATGCCGATCTCGCGCGTCCGCTCCTTGACGACGATGTACATGATGTTGGCGACGCCGATGCCACCGACGGTCAGGGTGAAAGCGCCGACGACTCCGAGAAAGATGTTCATGCCGAGGAAGATGGCTTTGAGGATCGTCTCGAACTCGCTGGTGTCCCACTCCCAGATGGCGTCCTCGTCGGTGGGGTCGAAGCGGTACTTGCGACCGAGCACCTCGTTCATGCGGTGCTCCACCGCCTCGACGACCTCGGGGCTGCTCGTGCGATAGATGATGTTGGAGACGTAGCGCTGCCCGAATATCGCCTTGTGGGTGCTTGATGGGATGAAGATGCGGTCGCGGTCGCGTGAGTTATAAGATGAGTTCTGCTGTTTCTCCTTCAGCACACCGATGACGGTGAACGGCACGTCGCCGACGAAGACGATCTGTCCAACGGCGTCCTCGTCCTCGAAGAGCAATTGCTCGAGCTCGTTGCCGAGGAAGGCGACGCGTCGCCGCTCGTCGATGTCGGCCTGGCTGATAAAGCGGCCACCCCAGTCGGCGATGACGTTGCGCATAAGGCCGTAGACCGGGTAGACGCCGGTGATGTTGGGGAAAGCGCTGTTGCGCCGGCGGTGCACCGGGACGGAACGGGTACTGTACTCGGGGCTGATCTCGACGATGTCGGGGATCTCCTGCTGCAGGAGTTGGACGTCCTCCTCCTGCAGGCGGATATAACGACCCTCGGGGAAGCCCTCGTACGACTTGGTGGTGCGGTTGCCGAAGAGGATGACGATCCGCTCACCCAGTCCGTGCATCCGTTTGCGGGTCTGCTTCTCCATACCGACGCCGAAAGCCAGCAGAACGATTACCGCAACGGTGCCCCAGGTGATCCCCATGATGGTGAGGATCGTGCGCAGCCGCTGGGTGCGGATGTCGTTGAAGAAGTCCTTGAAATTCCTGAATATCTGCACGCTGCGAATCCTCGGCCGGTCACCGGCTACCGCTTACCGGCTACCGTTCACTCGATTTCCCTCGGCGGTGCCTCGACGACCTTGTCGCCCTCTTCCAAGCCGGAGAGGACCTCTATGTTGATCGCGTCGCTCAGTCCGACCTCGATGACCCGTTCCTCCTGCGTGCCGTCCTCGAGCAGCACGGTGACGTTGGCCACGTCGTCTTCGAATGTGACCAGCCGTTCGGGGATCATCAGCACGTCGTCGCGGCGATCGATGATCACATCGGCGTTGGCGGAATAACCGGCGCGCAGGACGACGTCCGATTCGTCGAGCGAGATCTCGATGGGGAAGACTGTCGAGTTGTCCTCGGTGCGTGCCTTGAGTGAGATCTTGGTCAGCGTGCCGGTGACCGTGGCATTGGGCAGTGCACCGATCTTGAACTCGACGGTCATACCCTCAGTCAAGCGTCCGACGTCGATCTCGTCGACGGTACCCCTGAAGATGAGCGCGTTCATCTCCGCCATCGTCATCAGGACCGTGCCTTCCTGATAAGGATTGAGCGGCGTGACGGGGTCGCCGATCTCCACATTCTTCTCCAGGATGAAGCCGTCGATGGGCGAGTAGACAATCGCCTCGATATCCTCGTCGGCGATGGTGACGCGGCCCTCCTCGATCAAGGCGAGCCGTTCGCGTGCCAGGCGGACATTGAGCTCGGCCTCACTGTAGGCCCGCTGCGTGGCCTCGAACTCGTCCTGTGAGATGAGGCCCTGCTCCATCAAGCGGCGCTGGCGCTCGAGCTCGCGGTGCTGGTTCTCGAGCTCCAGCTGGCGCAGCTCGAGTTGGCGGCGCGTCTCCACCAGCTCCAGCGGTGTCGGGGTCGGTTTGATCTCGAGTAGCGGGGCGCCGGCCCTTACGAAGTCACCGACCTCGGCGAACTCGCGGCTCACCACGCCGGAGATCTTCGACTTGACGCTGACCTCGACCTCCGGCTCAACCCGGCCCACGGCCAGCGCCTTGTCGACGATCGCGCCGCGCTCGACCTCGACGGTGCGTACCTCGTCGCCGTTCCCGCTGCCGTTGCGCACCGCGGCGACCGCTCCAACGCCGACGACGGCGATGGTGACGACTCCGATGGTGATCTTAGTACGTCGCTTCATCCTACTGCTCCGTCTCTATAAGTCCTTAAGATGTCGATGTTTGAATTCCGTGCCCGCTGTGAGCCCCGTTCCCCGACCGCCGATTCGGTCCTCTGCCGGTGTGCAGCCGAACTCAGGACCTGTGGAAAAGAGGCTCTAGGCGACACTACGAGCGGCCAGACGGCAGGTTTCAGGGCGGTCCGCCGTCTCCCCTTCGGGGCGCCCTACCGGTCAGTATGACAGTGGGGACGGACAAATCGTTGGCCCGCTCTACATGAGTCCGCGGAAGAACCCGCCGTCGATATGGATGGCCGTGCCCGTGATGTAGGCGGCGCGCTCCGAGGCGAGGAAGGCGACCAGGTCGCCCAGTTCCTTCGGGTCGCCCATGCGGCCGACAGGGATGTTGTCGACCAGGCCGCTGATGACCTCCTCGACGGACTTCCCGGACTGGGCGGCGCGGGTCTCCGCCAATTCGGTGACCCGGTCGGTGGCCATATAGCCAGGGCAGATCACGTTGACGGTTATTCCCTCGGCCGCGAACTCTTGAGAGACCGTCTTGGCGTAACCGACCACGCCCGGCCTGACGGTGTTGGAGAGGACCATGGCGGACAGCGGCGATTTGACCGAGATCGAGGTGATGCAGACGATCCGGCCCCAGAGGTTACGCCGCATATAGGGGATCGCCGCTTGAGACATCCGGATGGCGCTGAGCATGCTGAGCTCGACGGCGGCGATCCAGGCTTCCGGCGGCGTCTGGGCGCTGGTTGTGGCTGGCGGTCCGCCGGCGTTGGTGACCAAGATGTCCAGCCGACCGAACCGCCGCACCGTGGCGTCGATGAACTCCTGTGGCCCCATCTCGGTGCCCAGGTCCGCGGTGTGGGCGAAGACCTCCTTGCCGGAGGCGCGGTGAATGGCGCCCCGGGTATGCTCGAGCTGCTCCGCCCCGCGGGCGCAGATGGCGACCCGCGCGCCTTCGCGGGCCAGGGCCCAGGCGATAGCCTTGCCGAGTCCGCTGCTCGCTCCGCCGACGGCTGCGACCTTGCCTTCGATGCCCAGATCCATACAACTGCCTCCGCTGTTGCGACGCCCAGCTGCGTCGGTGAGCACTGGGCTTTCAGTGTCTCGGTAGACGCGAAGCTTAGGGGGGATCGTGCTGTACGCAAGGACGCAAGGTCAAACGCCGGCGCAGCGAAGGAAGGCAGCGGAGCCATGGTGACGAGTCTGCAACAGTTCGTGCACCATCTCGTGCTTCACCCCTTCTACATACAACAGGTACTCCGAATGAACGTAGATGGTGTGAGGAGGCTGCCAGGCACCGACGTGGTCGCTCCCGGTCTCGCGGTTGATCAGGTGGCCGGCTTCATACCAGGTCACCCGCTCGAAGGTTCCTGTGACGCCCGTGCACATCGATACCTCGGCCCACCAGCTCCTGTACACCTGTGGGGGAACCAGTGGAGACACATCCTGCGGCTCGAGGGTAGACGCGTCGCAGGCGTAGATCGCCAACGGCAGGAGGAAACATGCCAGCACACGATGCCTGGGGGAGATCGGCATAGCGACACAAGTGGTTTCGGTGAGTTTTGGCTACAACCCCTGCAGATGGGATGCCAGCCGGATGAGACGGGTAAGCCGGGGTACAGGTCGGTCAGAACATAGGCGCCGGGCTCTGTCTTAGGATGCTGCCGTGAAGCGCATTCGTTTAGCCACACGACTGCCTGTCCCGGTCAACCCACAACTCGACGCTCCGGCGTCGTGACTGCGAAACATGTCGATTAGCTTGCCGGGAGGCGCTGGGGGCCTACGAGCGTTACTCGCGAGCGGGCACGATGGTGCTACGCCTTAGGTCGGTGCACGCGAGCAGTGCAGCGAGAGGACCCCCAAGTCGACCAGCGAGACTAACTCAGCGGCTGTGCTTCCTCGGACTCGGAATCGTCGTCGGGGCAGAGGCGCGGCAGGTACGGCGTCGCCTCCTCGACCAAGCGCCACGCCGTCCAACGGCTGTGATTCCAGGCCCGCCAGTCCTTCTCTTCGGGCGGAGTCCAGCGTTCCAGGATACGCTTCACCGCACAACGATCTTCTTCTTCGAGATCCGGTAGCGCCTCCACCAGACGCGGGACCGCGTCGCCGCTGAGGGAACTCAAATAGAGCACATCGAGCTCGTAGCCGGCTCGGGCGCGCTCGATGTTCACTCGCGCGACGAGCGCGTCGGGGTTCATGAAGTTGAGCACCAGCAGCGCCAGGAAGCCCGAGACGACGGCGCCGGCGGTGAAACGCTCGGGTCGGCCGCGAAGCACCGTCGCCGCGAACCAGGCGAGCACTATCCCCAGCCACGCCATGAAGACGGACGCGAAGAGGCGATCGTCCGTCAGTCCGTAAGCGTCCACGTACAGGGCCATCCGCTGCAACGCCGAGATCATGATGATGAAGAGCAGGAAGATCTGAGTTCCCGCCAATACTTTGACGATGTTGCGCGTCCGGCGCTCCGCCTCCGTTACGACCCAGTCGGCGAGCAGCAGCAGGGGAACTACGAGCGCGGTGACGGCCACCAGCTCGAAGAAGCCGCGACGTGCGTATTCGGCGAACGTCAGGCCCACCGTCTCCTGGACCAGCGAGGCATCGCCGAACAGATAGCGCAGCTGGACCACGACGAAGGCCAGGAAGAGCAGATCGACCAGAACGAGTGGTAGCGTTACCTCTACGATTCCCAACCCGGGCCGCTCGACCTCGAGCGAGTCCGCGAGCAGGGGCTTTCTGGCTTTGAGGATCAGGAAAAGAAAGCCGCAGACGATCCAGGCGAGGAACGCGGTGAGCGCGGCATGCGAGAAGACGGTGGCGAAATCGAAGTCGAGGACGCGGGTGACGACGTCCTCGAACACGGCGTCGGCGGCCATCAGCAGACCACCGAATACGAAGAGCAGTGGGAAGGCGATCAGCAGGCCGACGACGGCGGAGCGGACGTACCGCAACGTAGTCGAACGCGGGGTCCAGGCGATGTCGCTTCGCTCCAGCACGGTGGGTCCGGCTATCGCCGCCAGGCCGGAGTTGATCATCCCGCGCACGTGGTCGAGGATCCCCCAGCTGCGGATACCGCCAAGGGCGAGGCTCCAAATCGAGAAGCCGACCAGGATCGCCAGCAGGCCGAGAAGCTTGAGGACCCCCGAGTCGTGCCACACGAATGAGACGGCGAAGAGGGCGATCGGGGCGGCGAGCCATGCCACGCCCCGCGGCCACTCGACTCTATGGTAGGTTGCGAGACCCAACACGCCTGCCAGTACCGCCATCGTCCAGAGCGCCAGGTTCAGCGCCCAGGGGCCGGCGCGCAGCAACGCGTCGCCCAGGATGCCGAGCACGATCCCGGTCATCAGAATATGCAGTACGCGTTTTGATCTGTTCATCTTCAGGGTCCTTCTACGAGCCGCGAGCCGAGCGAATCAGGCCTTCCATTCGATTCAGGTAGTCCTCCAGGGCACGGCTACCGGCCTCGGTCAATTGGTATTCCGTTTTCGGCACGCGGCCTTCGAACGACTTGATGCAATCGACATAACCCGCTTCCTCCAACTTCCGCGCGTGAACGCTCAGATTCCCATCCGTGATCTCCAGAAGATCCTTGAGATCGTTGAAGGTCAACGACTCGTTCACCGCCAGCGCGCTCATGATTCCAAGACGGACCCGCTGGTGGATGAGACTGTCGAGCTCGGCCGCTCCTCTAGCCACCGTACTTCCGGGCGATGATGATGCCGAACACGATGTTGAGCCCGCCGAAGCCCGTCGCCATCAGGGCATCTCCCCAGCCGGCGGGAAACAGGAAGGCGAAAGCGCCCGTGACCATGAAGCAGAAGCCCATGATCGGGACGGCCTGCACGGAGAACGCTCCGCCGGTCATTACACCGACGCCGTACAAAAGCAGCCATGCCCCCGGCAGAAGCTCGTACAGACCCGCCGAGTAGAATACGGCGGTGAGCACAACACCGGCAGCCAGCGGAGGCGCGAACCCCAGGACCATGCGCCGACCGGCACCGCGCAACAGCGGTGCCTTCGCCGCCCGCGCCTTGGCGATCGTCGTGCCCAGTCCCAAACAGACGGCCAGCGCGGCGGCAATCAACCACACGACCAGCCAGGCCTCGGGGGTCGCCTGGCGGCTCGCCAGCGGCGCGGCGATCAGGGCTGCGAAGCCCATCGCCACCGTGCCCCAGCCGGGCACGGCGGTGAACGAGCCGGCCCGCTCCATCGTGTCTCTGATGAATCGGAGATCTTCGAGCGCTCGGTCGGTATCTGGGTCGGGGGAGGGTGGGGGTCTGCCTTGGACCTGAGGGTTGAACGGTTCGTTATTCATGCTGAGAAGCTAGGGCGGGTGGTTGTAGATGTCAAGTACTTTGTAACATAAAGAAGTGGGTGAAGAAGTCCTTGCATCGCGGCCATCTTCGGTGTATATTCGGTACCCCAGGGCGGAGGGATCACCCACTCCCCCCCTCCTTCGAAGCGGCCCCTCCGCTCTGGGATCCCACCTTCGGGTGGGCTTTTTCTCGCCAGGGGTTACGGGTTTTGTTCGGTACGGTCTGATGCCCAGTTATGCTGAGCTCCACTGTCACTCCGCTTTCTCCCTCCTTGATGGGGCCTCCACCCCGGAAGTTCTGGTGCGACAGGCAGTGGAGCTGGGCATCCGGGCTCTGGCGCTCAGCGATCACGACGATCTGGGCGGTGCGGTGCGGTTCAGCCGGGCGGCACGGGATGTGGGTCTGGAAGCGATCGTGGGAGCGGAGCTTACCGTGAGGTCGCCGGAGCGGGGTGGGCGGCCCAGCCACATCACGCTGCTGGCGCGGACGGCGGAGGGTTACGCGAACCTGT
>JASFTI010000155.1:0-7913 GCA_050053635.1 Gemmatimonadales bacterium | reverse complement strand
TTTTGCACGCCTCCAACCCCGCACAGCCACTCGTCCACTGCCGGGTCGTCTCGCTCGAGCGCGATCTCGACTACGTGCTCGGCGCCCAGCCGCGCGATGAGCTCGCTCGGCGTGCCCAGCGCGATCACCCGGCCGTTGTCCACTATCGCGACCCGGTCGCACAGCCGTTCCGCTTCTTCCATGTAATGGGTCGTGAGCAGGACGGTGCCTCCCGAAGCCTTGAACTTGAGCACCAGCTCCCAGAGCTGGCGCCGCGATTGGGGGTCCAGCCCGGTGGTCGGCTCGTCGAGGAAGAGAAGCTCCGGCTCGCTCACCAACGCGCTGGCCACCGCCAGGCGCTGCTGTTGGCCGCCCGAAAGCCGCGAGACCCAGGCCGAGCGCTTCTCCTCCAGTTCGACGATCTTCAGGACCTCGTCGACGCTGCGCCCCCGCTCGAAGAAGCTGCGGAAGATGCGCAGCGTCTCTTCGACCGTCAGCTTCTCCGCCAGCTGGGTCTCCTGGAGCTGGATGCCGAGGCGCTGCCTGATGGCGCGATCGTCGGCGCCCCACCTCATCCCAAGGATCTCGACGTCGCCGGCGTCGGGCTCTAGCAGCCCTTCGAGTATCTCGACCGTCGTCGTCTTGCCGGCGCCGTTAGGTCCGAGCAGGCCGAAACACTCGCCGGCGAAGACCTCGAGGTCGAGCCCGTCGACCGCCACCACATCGCCGTAGCTCTTCTTCAGGCCGCGGCAAGAGACGGCAACTTCACCACTCATGATTCGCTGGTAGAGTGAGCGAGCGCTCCCTAGCGGACCCCCAGCAGCTCGACGTCGAAGATGAGCGTGGCGTTGGGCGGGATCGGGCCGCGCCCCCGTGCCCCGTAGCCCAGCTCCGGCGGGATGATCAGGCGCCGCTTGTCGCCCACGCGCATCAGAGCCAGAGCCTCGTCCCAGCCCGCTATGACCCGACCCATCCCCAGTTGGAACTCTAACGGCTCGCCGCTAGCCACCGAGCTGCTGAACATGCTGCCGTCCGTCAGGTAGCCGGTGTAGTGTACTTGCACAGTTTGACCCTGCTGGGCCATCGCGCCGTCCCCGTCTTCGATGGCGATCAGCTTGAGCCCGCTGGCCGTGGTGGTCGTGTCACCGGTCACCGGCGGCGGTCCACCGGGCTCGCTCATGATGTTCTCCTCTGACTCGGACGGCTCATGCTCTCCCGCCATGCTCGCCGTGTCTGATTCGGTTTCGCCGCCGCAGCTGGCGGCGAAGAACGCTACAACGATGACGGTACTCAGTCTCCTGTACATGTCACGCTCCTGTTTACAGGGCACCGCTATTCGCCGGCGGTGGACGTTACCTGACCGCGATCAGGGAGATGTCGAAGATCAACGTCGCGTCAGGGGGAATCACGTCGGGGTAGCCCCGACTGCCGTAACCCAACTCGGGTGGCACGATGAAGCGCCACTTGTCACCGACCCGCATCAGGTTGACGCCTTCGTCCCAGGCAGGGATGACCTGGCCGGCCCCCAGCTCGAACTCCGCCGGCTCGCCGGCGAGCAGCGAGCTGTCGAACAGAGTGCCGTCCTCCAGCCAGCCGTTGTAGTGCACGCGTACCGGCCGATAGCGTTCCGCTCGCCGGCCGTCGCCGCTAATGATCACGATGTACTTGAGTCCGCTGTCGGTCGTGATCGTGTCGCCTTCCACTGGTGGCGGCCCGCCCGCCTGGCGGTCAAAGCCGTCATCCGCGGCCCGCTCGATAAACGAACCGGCGGTGAAGATCAGGGCGAGCGCCGTCACCGGGGCGGCGAATCGAAGAGTGCTGGTCATCACGAGCTCCCTGTTCGGATCCGCTGGCCGTGCGAGCTTGCTTGTAGGGTGCGGAGAGTACAGCCGACCGGGTGGACCCCGCAATACTTGGGAATTCCCGAATTCCCAGAGGATCTTTGTCCTTTGCCCGGTGTAACCAATCTTACGCAGGGCCTCGGCGAAGCGCCGACGTCTCCTGTCGTTTAAAGTTCCCCCCCCGCGCAGCGGGTCGCGGCCCCGGGAGAGGGGCCGATCAGGTTGACCCGGTATTCCAAGCAGTCCCGAAGGGAAGCGTGGTGCCATGGACAAGGCAGCGCCTAAGTGGCTAGTTTGTGAGGCCCTAGAGGGTTCACGGGGTGGAGGGCTAATGCGTTGGGAATACGCGGGTAGAAGCGACACTGGCAAAGTCCGGCAGGGCAACGAGGACGCGCTCTTCGCCAGCGAGGAGCGGGGTGTGTTCATCGTGGCCGACGGGATGGGCGGCCATGTCGCTGGCGAGGTTGCCAGCCAGATCGTGACGGAGACGGTCGGCCCGGGGGTCAGCCAGGCGCTGGAGGATGGTCTCGAAGGTGCCGAGCTGGAGAACCGCGTGCTCGAGCTCATCGAGGAGGCCAACCGGGCGATCCTCGAGCGCGCCGATAACGAACCCGAGAAGCGGGGCATGGGGACGACCCTGACGCTGCTCACCCTGCTGCCCGACAAAGGGTATCTGATCGACCAGGTGGGCGACAGCCGCGGCTATCTGCTGCGCGATGGAACGCTGAGCCAGATCACCCGTGACCACACCGTCGTGCAGCAACAGGTCGATCGGGGCGCCCTGACACCGGAGCAGGCCCGCGATCACCCGCTATCACACATCCTGACCCGGGCGTTGGGTACCGAGCTGAGCGTCGAGGTCGACACCTACGGCGACTCGGTGCAGGAGGGCGACGTCTTTCTTCTCTGCTCGGATGGCCTGAGCGGGATGCTGCCCGACGATCAGATCAAGCAGATCCTTGACAAGGCGACCGAGGATGTGCGGAAGGCCGCCGACGAGCTGATCGACGCCGCCAATGAAGCCGGCGGCATGGACAACATCACCGCCGTCGTCATCAAGATCGCCGAGTAGGACCGACGCTAAGTAGCAGTCGGCGGCCAGCTTTCCCACCCGTCAGCCGCCTCTCAACTCCCCACAAGCGACAGGATAGTCTGTTCGGGCGCCGTGACCAGCTCGAGGACCCGCTCGGGTTCCTTTAGCTCGGTCCGCGGCCAGGTGAAGACGCGCATGACGCGGGCTGCGTGATAGAGATCGCGGCCCAGGCGTGGCAGATCGATCAGCCCGGCCCGGCCCGCCGACGTGAGACGCTGGACGGCGCCGTCCCGGTCGAGCATCAGAATGTCCAGCTCCAGCAGACGGGATTTGGCCGGGTAGTCGATGAAGAGACTACCGCGCTCGAGTCCCAGCTCCTGCGCCAGATGGTCTTCCAGCGCCGCTCTGAGGTCGGGTCGTAAGTGGAACCAGGGCGCGACCTCGCGATCCAGCCGCCTGAGCGCGTCCGTTAACGCGTCGCCCCACCACTCGACGGCGCGCTTCGGTAGACGGCGGTGTCTGATCGCCGGGATCAGTCGCTCCCGAGCGCGACGCGCGCTCTCCGTATCGCTGGCCGCCGCTAGGGTCTCCAGCACGTTGAGCAGTTCCTCGTCGCCCGTCCCCACGATGTGGTCTCGCTTCGCCCAGCCACCGGTCAGCGCCTCACGAATCAGCCGGTTGAATACCACGGAGGCCGCCCGGACCGCATGGTGCCAGTAGACGTTCCGGAACATCTGGTACTTCGCGAAGAGCAGCGACTCGAGGGCTGATACCCCTCGCATCGCCACCCCGACCTCGAGACGACCGCTCTCCGGGTCGTGCAGCAGACGCAACGAGTCGAGCAGTCGGTCGACGTCGATCGCGCCATACGGGACACCGCAGAATTGGGCGTCGCGCGTCAGGTACTCGATCTTGTCCAGGTCGAGAGAGCCCGAGACCAGCCCCTGCAGCGGACTCTGCGACCGGCCGAGGATCAGGGCGTGGATCGCCTGGGCTGCATCCGGGCCCAGCCCCTCCAATGCCGCTGCCACCTCCGGGTCGGCGAGGAACTGGCCCGCCAGGTGCTCGTGGTCCTCCGGCACCAGGCCCGTCTCCAGCTCCTCGAGCGTGTGGCTGAATGGGTAGTGCCCGATGTCGTGCAGCAGGCCGGCGAGGCGGAGGATCGAGCGCTCCCGCTCCGAGACCCCTGCGAGCTCGCCGGACGCCTTCAGGAGCCCGAGCGCTCGACCTGTCAGGTGGTAGACGCCGAGGGCGTGGTCGAAGCGGGTATGGATGGCGCCGGGGTAGACCAGGTAGGCCAGCCCCAGTTGCTTCACTCGGCGCAAGCGCTGGAAGGCCGCCGCATCTACCAGGCGAAGCGCCGAGCGCTCGATCCAGATGTTCTGCCAGATCGGGTCGCGGATGACTGTCATCAGTTATCCCCGCCCTTGTCAGTGGAGCGCCTTGTACTTCTCCAGAAGCTGCGCCTCGGTCTCTTCGTAGTCGGGGTTCGCCTCGATACAGTCGACCGGGCACACCTCTACACACTGAGGGTCATCGTGTGCGCCCACGCATTCGGTGCACCGCTCCACGTCGATCCAGTATACGGGGACGTCGGTGGCCAGGCCCTCGTTCACCGCCTCGTTCGGGCACACGGGCAAGCAGGCACCGCAATCGATGCACTCATCGGTGATCATCATGGCCATGGCGAAAACCTCCGGTGACAAGCGAGCACCCCTTTAAGGTACAGTACTCTGGGCAAAGCCGCCCTGGGTAGTGGGAATTCGGGAACCGGGGACGCTCGAACTTGGGGGCGGGGGAAGGGGAGTATAGATTCCTATTCACACTCCCAACCTCCCTGAATTCCAATCCCTGAATCCGTGAATCTCTGAATCCCCGAATCTACCAGACCGGCGGCTCGTAGCGGATCGGACGGTACTCCGGGAACCACATCGCCGCAGCGACGTGGTCCTCGAGATCGGCCAGGACCGCGCGGTCGGCGTGCCCCTCCTCGACGGCGCGTCTGACGACGGCGCAGGCGACAGCGCGCGAGCATTCACGGATCCGCGCCAGTCGCGGGTATACGGCGACTTCGGCCAGGTCGGCTTCCGTAACTTCAGCGGCCAGCGCCTTGGCAGCGGCCAGGAACATCCCGTCGGTTACTCGCTTGACTTTGCCCACCCAAACGCCGAGACCGACACCCGGGAAGACGAACGCGTTGTTGCCCTGGCCGATGCGGTAACGCTTCCCGTTGTACTCGACCGGGTCGAAGGGGCTTCCCGTTGCGACGATCGCCCGCCCCTCGGACCACGCGATGGCCTGCTGGGCAGTGCACTCGCTCTTGCTGGTCGGATTGGAGAGCGGAAAGATAATCGGCCGCTCGTTGAGCTCGGCCATCGCCCTTACCACCGGCTCGCTGAACATGCCCGGCGTACCGGACGTCCCGATCAGGATCGTCGGCTTGGCGCCCTGCACGGTCTCCTCGAGTGTGACCCGTGACCGATCCTTGCAGTCGTACGCCTCGAGCTCCGCTACATCCCGGGCATAGGTCGCCTTGAAGGCCTCCAGGCCTTCGCGGGCCTTGGTGACCAGCCCGCGGCTGTCCACCGTCCAGATCCGCCGGCGCGCCTCCTCCAGGCTGAGCCCCTCTTCCAGCATGGCCGAGACGAGCAGGTCGGAGATCCCCTGGGCCGACGCTCCCGCCCCGGCGAACAGGATCCGCTGTTCGCTCATCGCCTGGCCGGTGATGCGCAGGCCGCTGAAGACGCCCGCCACGACCACGCCGGCCGTGCCCTGAATATCGTCGTTGAATGTGCAGAGTCTGTCGCGGAATCGCTTCAGCTGGAAGATCGCGTTGCCCTTGAGGAAATCTTCCCACTGCAACAGCGCCTCGGGATAAACCCTCTGGACGGCCTCGACGAACTTGTCGACGAAATCCTGGTACTCCTTCCCGCGGATTCGCTTCTGGCGAAGGCCCACGTAGAGAGGATCGTTCAGCCGATCCTCGTTGTCCGTGCCGACGTCCAGCATGATCGGCAGAGTGAGGTGCGGCGGAATGCCCGCGCACAGCGTGTAAAGACACAGCTTGCCGATCGGGATCCCCATTCCGCCGGCGCCCTGGTCGCCCAGCCCCAGGATCCGTTCACCGTCCGTCACCACGATGACAGCCGGCGGCCGGGGATGGTTCGCCAGAACCGATTCGATCTCGTCTCTCTGCTCGTAGCTTACGTACAGTCCCCGGGCCCGTCGCCAGATGTGCGAAAAGTTCTGGCAGGCCTCGCCGACGACCGGGGTGTACACGACCGGCATCATCTCATCGATGTGCTCGTGGACCAGGCGGAAGAAGAGGGTCTCGTTACGGTCCTGCAGGCTGGCCAGGTAGATGAAGCGCTCGAGGTCCGTGGTCTTGGCCTCGTAGTTCTCGTATACGCGGGGGAGCTGCTCCTCGATCGTGAAGGTCGCCGGCGGCACGAGCCCTGCCAGACGCAACGATCGCCGCTCCTCGGGCGTGAAAGCCGTCCCCTTGTTGGTGAATGGGTTGAGCAGGACGGGTCGGCCGCTGTGGTGCACGGCCAGGTACTCCGCGCCCGTCCGCGGATCTGTCTTCACGGACCACATCGTGTCCTCCAGTGCGGCTGCCGCCGCGCCGCAAGGGCCGGCGGCCGAAAGAATCTACGTCGCCTTGGCCACCGGTCCCGGCCGGCGGCCCAGCTTGTCTTACTTTGTCCCAAGAAGTCAGCCTCGGCGTTCCGAGGACCGGGTCGGTGGCTGTAAAGGGCAAGAAGCGTTCCTTGGTGGGCGGCGGCCAGCATGGGCGCGCCGGGGGAGTGATAGGACGACATGTCACTGAACTTCGAACATCGAATTTCGAACTTCAGGCCCGCTCGAGGTTCGATGTGCGATGTTCGATGTTCAGTCGGGCTAACCCAGAAGCATGAGGAACACCCCGGCAGCCACCGCGGAGCCGATGACGCCGGCCACGTTCGGGCCCATTGCCGGCATCAGCGGATTGACGCGCCCGTCCGTTTGGTCTGACACGAACTGCTGAACGACGCGCGCCGACATGGGAACCGCCGAGACGCCCGCCGCCCCAATGCACGGATTAATCTTCGTGCGCAGCAACAGGTTCAGCCCCTTGGCGAAGAGGACGCCGCCCGCCGTGCTGAACGAGAAGGCGACCGCGCCCAGGACCAGGATCATGATCGTTCGGTAAGTCAGGAAATGCTCGGCGTCCATGGTGGCGCCGACCGCCACGGCGAGGAACAGCGTGACAATGTCGATCAGCGCGCCGCCGGCCGTCTTGCGGAGCCGGTCCGTGACGCCCGACTCGCGCAGCAGGTTACCGAGCATCAGCATTCCGATGAGCGGGGCGCTGGACGGGATGGCCAGCGACGCGACGAGGCCGGTCACGATCGGGAAAAGGATCGCGGTCTTCTGCGAGACCGGAATCGCTTGCGGCATGTCGATCGCCCGCTCTTTCCTGGTCGTCAGCATGCGCATGATCGGTGGCTGGATGATCGGGACCAGAGACATGTAGCTGTAGGCCGCCACCGCGATCGGCCCCAGCAGATGCGGCGCGAGCTGGCTGGCGAGAAAGATGGACGTCGGGCCGTCGGCGCCACCGATGATGCCGATCGAAGCGGCCTCCTGCGCGTTGAAGTCCATCAGATAGCCGGCCGACAGCGCGGCGACGACGATGCCGACCTGGGCAGCCGCTCCCAGCAAGAAGGTGAGCGGCCTGCCCAGCAGTGGCCGGAAGTCGGTGAGCGCACCGACGCCGAGGAAGATGAGCGGCGGCAGAAGCTCGGTCCTGATCCCGGCCTCGTAGATGAGCGCGATGATCCCGTCGCCGTAGGACCCGAGATCGGCCATCGGCAGGTTGGCGAGTATCGCTCCGAATCCTATGGGGATCAGGAGCAGCGGCTCGTAGTTCTTGGCGATGGCCAGGTAGATGAGAACACCGGCGATGACGAACATCGCGACGTTGCCGATGCTCAGATTGGCGAGGCCCGACTGCCTGATCAGCTCCAGCGCTGTTTCCATCGGCCGCCCCTCTAGGCGATCGTCATGATCGGATTCGA
>JASFTI010000154.1:0-7932 GCA_050053635.1 Gemmatimonadales bacterium | reverse complement strand
CGTGAGCGCACCCGCCCTGACGGACAAGGATCGTGCTGACGTGGAACTGGCCCGCGAACTGAGGGCGGAGTACCTGGCACTCTCCTTCGTGCGCTCGGCCGACAACCTGCGCGAGCTTCGCGACCTGGTCAGCGAGGATGTCCTGGTGTTGGCGAAGATCGAGAAGGATGTTGCAGTGCAGGAGCTGGAGCCGATACTAGAGGCGAGCGACGCGGTGATGGTGGCACGGGGCGACCTCGGTACCGAGCTTCCCTTCGAGCAGGTTCCCCTGGTTCAGAAGCGCATCGTACGTAGGGCAAATGCGCGCTATCGCCCGGTGATCATCGCGACGGAGATGCTCGAGTCGATGACCGAGCGTGCACGGCCAACCCGTGCCGAGGTCTCCGACGTGGCGAACGCGATCCTCGATGGCACTGACGCCGTCATGCTGTCGGCGGAGACGGCGGTCGGGCGTCACCCGGTCGAGGCGGTCCGGGCACTCACGCGGGTCATCCGAGAGGTCGAGTCGAAGAGCGGGCTGCTGGGTGGCGGGCCGCCATACGATGTTCCGGGGGCGGCCGGGGACGGGGGGCCGTCCAGTACCGAGTACGCAGTGGCCTGTGCCACACTGGAGGCGGTGCGGGCGATCGATGCGCCGGCCATCGTGACCCACACGCGGAGTGGCTTCACAGCACGGGTGATCTCGTCCCGCCGACCGCCGGTACCGGTGCTCGCCGTGACCGACACCGAGCCCGTCCTCCGCCAACTTGCCATGGTCTGGGGGGTGCTGCCAGCACTCTGTCGCGCCGCGCCGAGCGATGAGGCGATGTGGGAGACCGCGCGCGCCGAGCTACTTCGGCACGAGCTCGCCGCGAGCGGGGACCGGGTCGTGGTCACGGCCGGCGTCCCCTTCCACGTGCGCGGAACGACCAACATGGTCCGCATCCAGACGCTCTGATCCATGCGGCTGCGTTTCTTGGGAACCGGCACCAGTTTCGGCGTGCCCGTCGTCGGGTGCGGCTGCGCGGTCTGTAGCTCCGCCGACCCGCGCAATCGTCGCTCGCGCCATTGCTTGTCCCTGGAAGGCGGTGGTCCGGCACTGCTCATCGATACGCCACCGGAACTGCGGTTGCAGCTGCTGAGCGCCGGGATCTCGAAGGTCGGCGCGGTTTTCCTGACGCATATGCACGCCGACCACCTACACGGTATAGATGACCTGCGGATCTTCAGCCTGCGCGGCGAAACACCGCTGCCCCTGTACGTTGCCGACGAGTTCGCCGGCGCGCTGCGGGCTCGCTTCGACTACATCTTCGATGAGCACGTCAAGCCGGACCCCGGCACCAGCGCGCCCGAGATCGATCTCCGAACCTTCGCCGCCGGAGATGAGCTCAATATCGACGGCTTCCGACTGACGCCCCTGGTCTTCCCACACGGCCGGATGAACTCCTACGGCTTCCGTTGCGGCAGTCTGGGTGTGATCGTCGACGGCAAGAACATCCCGGACGCGGCGCGAGCTGCCTTCCAGGGGATCGACACGCTGGTGATCAACGCGCTGTGGTGGGGCAACCCGCATCCCACGCACTTCAATGTGGAGGAGGCGATCGTCGCAGCGCAGAGCGTTGGCGCGCGGCGGACCTATCTGACCCACCTCACTCACCGGCTCGATTACAGCGAGCTCAAAAAGCGCCTGCCCCAGGGGATCGAGCCGGCGCACGATGGGCTTTCGGTGGAGGTCGATTGATTGGGAATTCGTGAATCCACGTACCTTTTTCGGCGACCTGTTAGTCATCGATTCACGAATTCCCAGTCATGCCCCGCTGTGCATTGCCTCGCAGTTGAATTAGCGAACCGCCCTTCCTATCTTGATTTGTAGAAACGCGGTTCGAATAGGGATTCCCCCCTGCCTTGGCTTCGCGAGGTCGTTCATGGCCGCCCGGCGTATCCTGCTGATCGATACTGCAGGTCCCCACCGAGACGCGCTGGCACGGGCACTTACCTGCGAAGGACACGAGGTTCGGGTGGCGGAATCGGCGGACCAGCGAGACCGGTTGAACGATTTCGTCCCCGATGCCGTAGTATATAGAGAGGGGTTGGCTGGCAGTCCTGCTGAGGGCGACACCGCCCGCTGGGTCGCGCTGACCCGGCCGGTCAATATGGAGGAGTTACGCCGCGCCCTGCGCGAATAGTCAAAGACCCGCGGTCGATACGGCGGATATGTGAAAGGATAGACTCATGCGTGACTATGATGATGATGGCGTCCCCTACGTGGTGATCGAGCGTACCGGCTCCGGGCTGATCCCCTTCGTCTGGGGCGCGCTCATCGGTGCCGCCGCTGCACTGCTGCTCGCACCGAAGTCGGGTGCCGAGACGCAGCAAGAGCTGAAGGAGCGGGCGCGCCGTCTGCGCGAGCAGGCCGAGGAAAAGGCAGGCGAGCTCCAGGGTACGCTGCAGGACGCCTTTAGCCAGGGCCGCCGCCAGGTCGAGGAGAAATACGAGGTGGCGAGGGGCAAGGTCCAGGAAGGCCGTGATCGCGCCCAGCAGGCCGTGGACGCCGGAAAGAAGGCCGCGCGGGCCGCCCGCGGCGAGCTGGAAGATCGCATGGCCGGATCGAAGGGTGAGGGCGAGTAGTCCGTCGCCGATTCATCCGCACGGCGGCTGAACGCTCTAGACATTCCTACCATTGGCTGCACACGACCCCGCGGGTGCGCCCTCCCGAACGCGCAGGTGGTTCGGGAGGGCGCGGTATGGTGTGGCTCAGTCATGGACCACGCTCCAAGACTACGTGGTTCGGGTCTTCGAGAAGGCCGACGACGATAACGTCATCGTGCTGGCCAGCGGCCTCACCTTCAACGTCGTCGCCGCTGCTATCCCCTTCCTCTTCATCCTTGTCTCCTTGATCAGCCTCACGCTGGAAGCTGCGGCGGAGGCGGCGGGCGTCGAGCCGATCGAACAGTTGCGCCACTATCTCGATGCTATCGTGCCGGTGCTCGCCGGGACCAACGAAATAACCGCTGAGCGTAATCTACCCGAGGAAGTGATCGAGGGCGTGATCGGCAGCAGGAGGCAGATCGGGCTGATCGCCTTTGTCGCCTTCGTCTGGCTCTCCACTCGCCTCTTCGGGTCGGTGCGGGCGATCCTCAGGGAGATCTTCAATCTGCGTCAGAGCCGCGGCGTCATTCAGGGCAAGATCTTCGACGCGCAGATGGTGCTGGTCTCCAGTGTGCTGGTGATCCTCAACATCGGCATCACAATCGTCTTCAACGTGGTAAAGAGCCGGAGTTTCGAGTTCGTGGGTCTCTCGAGCGAGCAGGTGGGCTTTGTCGAGCGGACCTCGGCCTGGTTTACCGCTCTCGCCTTCATTTTCTTGCTCTTCCTGCTGCTCTACAAGTACGTGCCCGCTCGCCGCGTTCCCTGGCGCATGGCGCTCACCGCGGCCGCCTTCACCGCGGTCTGTTGGGAGCTACTCAAGGTGGGATTCGCCTTCTACCTGACCCGGGTAGCCAGCTATCAGTCGATCTACGGCGGTATCGCGACGCTGGTCGTCGTCGTCCTCTGGTTTTACTACCTGTCGATCGTCTTCGTGCTCGGCGCCGAGGTCGCTCAGGTTTACGAGATGCGCCGGGTGCGGCGCGAACAGATCGAAGTGCTTGAATAACTTCACTTGCGCCGGCAGGGTTGAAGTGTCATAATAGGACACCCCCCACGGCCTCCAGCCGTAACTCCCTATGTCCAAGGAGAACACCAGACTAGTCACGCGGAACCGGAAGGCACGTCACCAGTTTCACATCCTGGAGACCTGGGAAGTGGGATTGGTGCTGACTGGCAGCGAGGTCAAGGCGTTGCGGGAGGGGAATGCGAGTCTCTCGGACGCATACGCCCGTGTCGAGGGCGGCGAAGCCTGGCTGTTCAATATGCATATCGGGCCGTACGGGCCGTCGGGTCCGGATGCCCACGAACCCAAGCGGCGCCGCAAGCTGCTGCTCCACAAGCAGGAGATCCGCCGTCTGATCGGCAAGGTCGAACAGGCGGGACTGACCCTGATACCTCTGGAGGTCTACTTCCGCGGCGGAGTGGCAAAGCTGAAGCTGGCGCTGGCGAAGGGTAAGAGATTCAAGGACCGGCGGGAGGACATCAAGCGGCGTGAGGCGGATAGGGAGATGGGACGTGCGCGGAAGAATCGCTAAGGCGGCTGTGGCGGCGCTGCTGGCGGCGACCCTCGGCTGGGCGGCTCCCCTGCTGGAGAGCTTCGTCGTCGTCAGGGACGGGTCGTCTTTCTCGGTCCCGGTGGAAGAGGAACGCGGCTACCCGGCTGCCCGGTCGGGCGCGCTGGCGGATGCCCTCGGCTACGCCCACGCCGGGGACCTCATTCGCATGGACGGCGAGTCGGTCCGTTTCGCAGCCGGTTCGCCGTTTTTCCGCGTCGGCGAGGAGATCTACCAACTGCCGAACCCTGCCTATGCCAGCGGTCCTTACCTGATGATCCCGGCCAGTTGGGCTCTCGAGTGGCTACCCTCGGCGCGGCCGCGGCTGTGGAGCTACATGGATGGCCGTCTGGTCGCGCGACCCCCGGTGACGGTCCGGCCGCCCGAGCGGGACACGTGGCTGGTGGTTATCGATCCGGGCCACGGCGGGAGAGACCCGGGTACGATCGGGGTGGGTGGTACCCGAGAGAAGGATGTGACGCTCGCCATAGCGAAACGGCTGGCTAGCCGGTTGCGCCGCGCCAACGACATCGAGGTCGTTCTGACCCGGGACAGCGACGCGCTCATCCCCCTGGCGGACCGACCGCGTGTCGCGCAGGTGCGGGGGCGGGAAACGGTGCCCGATCTCTTCATCTCGATCCACGCGAACTCGATGCCGCGAAAGCCGCATTCCGCACGCGGCTTTGAGACGTATTTCTTGGCGATCGCCCGGACCGACGAGGCGCTGCAGGTCGCGCTGCGTGAGAACGCGTCGCTCCAGTTCGAGGAGGGTGGCTCCGAAGCCGACCTCGATCCCTTGCAGTTCATGCTCACCGACTTGCAATCGACCGCCAACCTCCAGGAATCCAGGCTGCTCGCCACCTCGATCAATCGCAGCATGGCGGCGACCCTGAGCGCACCGGACCTCGGGGTGAAACAGGGCCCGTTCCAGGTCCTGGTCGGCGCCACGATGCCGGCCGTCCTCGTCGAGGTGGGCTACCTCTCCAACCGTTCTGAAGAAGGACAGTTGCGGTCCTCGTCCTATCAGGCGAAGATAGCAGATGCGTTGGCCGACGCGGTGGTAAACTTCTTGGCGGACTATGGTCAGCGGGTCTGGTCTTCTTACAACTCTGGCGGATAAGCTCGCGGCTCGGATCCTGATTCTCGCCGCCGGTTTGACCGGCGCATCGGCCTGCGTCTACTTCAACTCCTACTACAACGCCAGCAAGCTCTTCGATCAGGGTCGCGAGGACGTCGAGCAGGGTAGCGAGTCGAGCGGCCGCGCTACACTAGCTGCCAGTATCGAGAAGGCGGAAGCGATCGTCGAGGCCAACCCCGACAGCCGTTGGGCCGACGACGCGGTCCGCATCATCGTACGGGCGCGGCTACTGCGCGACGAGTGGCAGGAAGCAGTCGAGACGAGTCAGCACCTGCTGGGCTACGCACTGACGCGCGAGGATACCGCCGAGGTGGCGGGCTACCTGGGGATCGCCCGGCTGCATCTTGGTGACCCGGCCGCCGCCGACACGTTGCTCTCCTTCTCGCTCGCTGAAGAAGACGATAGTCGCCGACGCTCGCTTCTTCTCTATAATCACGCGCTCGCCCAGGCACGGTTGGGCCGCTTGGCCGATGCCGATTCCGCTCTGGCGCTCGTCTCCAGGCTCAGGCCCGATTGGGTCCAGCCGCGCATCGAGCGCGTGGCTCTGCTTGTCGAAGCCGGCTACGACGCTGCGGCGGCGACGGTGCTCGCCGCGATCATGACGCGCAACCTGGCGGATCCCGAGGAGCAGGCTGTAGTCGAGAGGGTACGGCGACTGGCTGGGACGAGTCCCGGGACGGCGCTGCTTGGCCTGTTCGAGGTCGAGTCGTCGGCTCTGGGGCGCGAGAATCGGGCGACCCTGGTGAAACTTCGCGGTGATTTGCACCTGGCGCGCGGCGAGGCGGAGCCGGCGCTCGCCGACTTCGAGGCGGCGTCGCGCATCGCTCCCCAGACGCGGACCGCTGTGGAAGCGCAGGTGGCGGCGGCGCGGCTGACGCTGGTGCGCTGCACCAGTGCGCAGGAGATCGCGCCAATCCGTGAGAGACTTGAACGTCTCATGCGCCAGCGGGCGCGGCGGCTACCCAATGTCATGGGCCTCTGGGACACACTGGTGCGAGTGGAGTACTGGGCTGACCTGGGGGGACTGGCGTACCTGCTGGGGGCGGAGGTCGCACGCGACGAGTTGCAGGCTCGGGCCTTGGCGCGCTCCCTGCTGCTGCGCTACGCTGAGGAGGAGCCCGAGTCGGTGTGGGTGCCCAAGGCACTTCTGGCGGCGCTGGAGCTCAGTGATCTAGATTCCGCACCGGCCCAGTCGCTCGACCCGCAGGCGGAGGAGTTACGCCGACGCCTCTGGGAGGACTACCGGACTTCGCCCTACGTGCAGGCGGTCCTCGGTGAGCGACACAGCGAAGGGTTGACCTTCGAGGAGCTCGAGCTGGGGCTGCGACAACAGTTGGCTCGGCTGGAGAGGCTGGCTGATGAAGCTCTGATGGCGAGGCGGGCTGAGGTATCGCGCTAGCGGAGTCGTGCTGCGCCGCTGCCGTCGTAAGTAACACAAGGAACGCACAGGTGTTGATGAGAGCTCAGCAGATTGTCCGGGCCTGGAGCCCGGTCCTCGCCCGCGAGCAGGTCGCTGAGGAGACGTACTGGCTGGAACTGGCGGCGCCGGAGATTGCCGCCCGGGCGGCGCCGGGCCAGTTCGTGATGATCGGCTTCGGGACACGCGGCTGGGGCGTTCCGTTCCTGCCGCGCCCCAATAGTGTGGCAGCCGTGCTCGGCGATCGCATCGGGCTGCTCATCCGCGTCTTCGGCGGCGGATCGCGGCGCTTGGCGGCTCTGCAACCTGGGGAAGAGACGCTGCTGCTTGGCCCGCTCGGTACGCACTTCCAGCTGGGAGAGGCGAAGGTGATTCTCTGCCTGGCTGGCGGCGTCGGCCTGGCACCCTTCCTGCTACTCCCGCGCTGGGAACTGCTGACGCGGAGCGGAGCAGAGGTTCGACTGCTCTACGGCGAGCGGGTGGCGGCGGCGGTGTTCGATCCTGGTAAGATCCGAGAGGTTTCCGGGCTCGATGCCGAGATCTGGACGGAGGACGGCAGTCTGGGGCGTCGGGGGCGCGTCACCGAGGGCCTCGACCTGAAGGGGGTCGATCTCTTACTCGCCTGCGGTCCGACGCCGATGCTCAAGGCAGTCCGTACCCTGGCCCTGGCGGCCGGCGTACCCTGCCAGCTCGCTGTGGAGGAGCACATGGCCTGCGGGGTGGGAACCTGTATCGGGTGCGCCATCGAGACGGTTGACCCGGAAACGGGGGAAACCGGTTACAGCCTCGTCTGCTCGGACGGGCCGGTGTTCAGGGCGGAGCAGCTCGGATGGTAGATCTCTCGATCAAGGTCTTCGGCGTCGAGTTCCAGAATCCCGTCATGCTGGCGTCGGGTACCTGCGGTTACGGGGAAGAGTACGCCGATATCATCCCGGTCGACGAGCTGGGCGGGATCGTCACGAAGGCGGTGACGCCCGAGGCGCGAGCCGGCAACCCGCCGGTGCGTATCACCGAGACGCCGGGCGGGATGATCAACGCCATCGGGCTGGCGAACGTCGGTCTCGCAGGCTTCAAGCGGGAGAAGCTCCCCTGGCTGCGGGACAACCTGCGCCGGGCGCGCGTGCTGGTGAACGTCGCGGGGTGGAGCGTAGACGATTTCGTCAAGGTCGTCACCGGGCTAGACGACGAGGATGGCT
>JASFTI010000153.1:0-7975 GCA_050053635.1 Gemmatimonadales bacterium | reverse complement strand
TACCGCCGACCCGCAGGATCGTGTAGTCGGGACCGGGCGGTGCCAGCAGCAGGTCGCCCGACGACGTAGCCGCCACCGCATAGCTGTGGTTCCTGTAGGGTCGGCCCGGCTCCTCCGTCCCGCGCACATCCACATCACGAAAGCGCGGCCGTTCCAGAACCGTGTCCGCGGCCACGACGCGGAATTCGGCCACGTCCTCCGGCGGAAATAGGTCGGTCTTGACGTAGAAGGTGTCTGCCCGCGCAGCGACGATATCCGTCGCCAGCCCGGGTCCGACCCGCACGCCCCCGGCGTATTTGCCGTCACCCCGCCAGAAGGTGACGCGGCCACTCATCGACAGGACGGCAACCAGACCGCCCGGCTCCACCGCGAGCGCGATGGGACGCCTGTACTCGCCAGGCCCGTCACCCTCACGACCCAGAGCGTCGACGTAGCTCCCACTCTCCAAATCGTAGACGCGCAGTTCCGGCGGCTGTGTCTCCAGGATATAGAGCCGGCCGAGATCCTCGTCCACGGCCAGCGCGATCGGCGCAGCCAGTGGAGGATCGCCGAAAGCATCGGGCGGAACGAGCCAGCGAACCTCCAGCCGCCGCGTCGCTGCCGCGTCCCCACGCTCGCCGCTGGCGACCTCGGCCCGCTCCGCCCGCCCCAGTCGCCTCGACGTCCCATCCCTGCATGCGACCGGGGGAAGCGTTGCGGCCAGGAGGACGACCGCAACGCCAGCCCGGATCAGACGGTCGGCTATGGCCACCCGCTACTCTCGTTCGGACTCGTGTTCCAGCAGACCCGCCACGCAACCCTCAATGCAGCCCTTGTACAGCGACTCGCATTTGTCTTTGCCTATGAAAAGGCCCAGGAAGACGTAGCAACCACCGCCCGCGAATGCGCAGTAGCCCTCGCACACAGCACGCCCGGGCGACCCTTCAGCCGGTTGCGGTACCCCGGCCAGGCCGAGCAGCAATAGGGAGGAAGCCAGTATCGCCTGTCGCATCACACCACCTCCTCCCTATCTCAACATTCTGATCAGCTGGCCCACCGAGCAGCCCAGCAAACAGCCCGCGATGTAAGCCCCGCACTTCACCGAGTCGAGGTCTTCACACCACTCCACCGCTTTGTCGGCGCAGATGTCCTCGCAGTCCCGGGCCAACGCCGGCGCCGGTTGTCCCAGCACCAACGCCGTCAGCGCCGTCATCAGTAAGAACCTCCTCCTCATCGTCCCGTCCTTTCCTCTAAGATGTAGGGCCCTGCAGAGCCTCCAGCGCTCTGACCAATGAGTCCACCGCAACTCGATCGAGGCTGCCCTGCCGCAAAAACAGCAAGGTGCCATCCCCACCGACCAGCGCCGTCGACGGCACGATGCCGATGCCCAGCGCGCCCGTCACACGGCGGGCGTCTCTCGGAGTCACCGCCACCGCAGACGGGAGGTGCCGCCGCGCATAGGCTCGCGCTGCCAGGAGATCGCTCTCCAGCGCCACCGACAGCACCGACGCCACACCCTCGGCCGCACTCACCGCACGTTCCCAAGCCGCCAGGTTCGCGTAGCACGCCGGGCAGGTCGAATTGTAGACGAGCAACAGCACCGCACCCTGGCCCGGCACCCCGATCCGCCCGCGACCCGGCGAAACGGGCCCCGCCACCAGCCGCTCGAACTCGAGTCGCTCCGCCAGCTTCGCGCCTACGTCCACCGCCTCCGGCTCGCCCCGCAACGCCGGGATTACCCGTTCCGTCGCCACCAGGTATGCTGCCACAACCCCTATGATCACCGTCACCAGGCTCAACGCCCGGTCCAGCCAGACCCTGTACCGCCTCACCTCCACCTCCTCTGCCGGACGGAGCAGCATTCTAGCGAGTCGTCATCAACAGAACATCAACGGCGGGCGCCGGCAAACATATGTTCACCCCGCCGCCTCACCCGGGCCTTACACGATCGACGCGCCTCGGACTGGCGCGAGACCTGCTTATTTGTTTTTTTGGTGCTGCAGGTGTCGCCGCGACTCCTCGCTGGTGCAGGAACCTTCCGCGGCCCGCCAACGCCCCTTGGACAAAAGGTGTTAGAGAGTGCGATGGTGAGCATCGCGTCCCAGATCGGCCACCGCCCCTCGGGTCAGCGAACCTCGACCGGCGCTCGAGGCTGGAAGGGATCGGTGTGGCTAGCGCTCGCCGGAGCCACCCTGACCTGGTGTCGACCCGCCGTCGCGCAGCATTCCAGCAGTGGTGATGGAGAGCCGCTCGTGATCCCGGCCGCCGAGGCGGCGTACCGCACGGGCGAAGTCCGGATCGACGGCCGGGTGGATGAAGAGGCCTGGCAGGACGCGCCGCCGGTGACCGAGTTCGTCCAGGGCGAGCCGGTGGAGAACGCGCCCGCCGAGCAGGCCACCGAGGTGCGTGTCCTCTACGACGAGGGGGCTCTGTACGTCGGCGCCCGGATGTACGACCGGCAGCCGGACAGGATCGGCACGCAGCTGGTGCGCCGCGACGAGAATGGCCAGTACGACTACTTCGAGCTCTCACTCGACCCCAACTCGGACCGGCGAACCGGGTATCGCTTCCGCGTGAGCGCCGCGGGCGTGCAACGCGACGTATATCTGTACAACGATGTTCGCGAAGACGATGCGTGGGACGCAGTGTGGCAGTCAGCGGTGCATCACGACTCGGCCGGCTGGAGCGCCGAGCTGCGGATCCCGCTCAGTCAGTTGCGGTACAACGCCGCTGACAGTGTGCAGTCGTGGGGCGTGAACTTTTCGCGGCGGCGGCTGTCGAGCAACGAGCGCACATACTTTGCCCTCGAGTCGCGGGTACAGCACGGCAAGGTGAGCGTGTTCGGGCGGCTGAACAACCTGCACTTCCCGCGCAGCGCCCGTCGGCTCGAGATGCGGCCCTACGCTCTGGCCAGCGCCTACACGGCGCCGGTGGAAGATGGCGATCCATTCTTCGACGGCGACGACTGGTCCCAGCGCGCCGGGTTCGACCTGCGCTACGGGCTGGGCGCCAGCTATACGCTGGACGCGACCGTGAACCCGGACTTCGGCCAGGTCGAGGTCGACCCTGCGGTCATCAACCTGACCCAGTACGAGACTTTCTTCCCGGAGAAGCGTCCCTTCTTCGTGGAGGATGCGCGGATCTTCGACTACAGGCTCGGTGGCTTCTCCGATCAGCTCTTCTACAGTCGCCGTATCGGTCGCAAGCCCCATGGCTCGGAACCCTCGGAGGCCGACTTCGCGCAGATCCCCGGCGAAACGACGATCCTCACCGCTGCCAAGGTCACCGGCAAATCGGCGGGTGGTCTGTCGCTCGGCGCGCTAGCTGCCATCACCGATAAGGAGACCGGTCTGGGCTACAACGGCGGGACCGGCGCAACCGAGAAGTTCGTCGTCGAACCTGCCAGCCAGTACGGTGTGTTCCGCGGCGTGCAGGACTTCCGTGGCGGTGCCTCACAGCTGGGCGGAATGTTCACGATCACCCACCGAAACCTGCCCGGCGATGGGAGCCTCGATTTCCTGACCTCCAGTGCCTACAGCCTGGGCCTCGACTTCGAGCACGCCTGGGGTGGCTCTGGATCGAGGGACTGGGCTGTATCCGGCCACTTTGCCAGCACGTATATCTCCGGCTCGACGACCGCGCTGACCCGCGTGCAGAGGTCGACCGGCCACTATTTCCAGCGGCCCGACGCTACACGTTTCTCCGTCGACACGACGGCCACCTCGATGAGCGGCATCAACTGGCGCCTCAGGTTCGAGCGCCAGAGCGGCGAGCATTGGACCGGCTCCGTCTGGATCGGTGAGATAACACCGGGTTTCGAGGCCAACGACCTGGGCTTCAGCCGCAGCAGCGAGAAGCTCGACGCCGGCGTCCGGCTCAGCTACCATGAGATCAGCCCCGGCGCCCTGTTTCGCGGCTATCGGCTTACATTCTGGGGCTACCAGAACTGGCGACATGAGGCGTTGGACGACGTCTTCTCCTGGAACTCCTGGCGCCGGGCACGCAAGGCGGGCAGCTTCTCACTTCGCACCAACTGGGAATTCCTCAACTACTGGCGCCTCGAGATCAACGGCCGCTACTCGCCGGAGCTGCTCAGCGACTCGAAGACGCGCGGCGGCCCCCTGATGTCGAACCCGGGATCGACGCAGTTCGAGGTCAGCCTCCACACCGATCCCCGGGCTGCCTTCGCCATCAGGCCGCGCATCGACTATCAGGACGGGCACCGCGGCGGCTATCGCTTCCAGACGGGCGTGGGTATGACGATCCGACCCTCCCCAAGCCTCGAGATCCAACTGGCGCCCAACTACACCAGGCAGCTCGACCCGGCCCAGTACGTCGCCGCGATCGACGACGAGGGCTTCGAGCCTACCTATGGTAGGCGCTATCTCTTCTCCGACCTGAAACGTCACCAGTTCTCGCTCGATACCCGGTTCAACGTCGCCTTCAATCCCAGGCTGACGCTCCAGTTCTACACCCAGCCACTCGTCTCGTCGGGCAACTACCTGACCTACAAACAGCTCGAACGATCGGCTAGCTTCGACTTCGATGTCTACGAGGAAGGGACGGCGGTGGTCGCCGCCGAGGATGTCTCCTGCGCCGGTGGCAGGACCTGCGAGAGCGACGGCTATCGCTACGTCGATTGGGACGGCGACGGGATCGTCGACACTTTCTTCTCGGACCGAGATTTCAACATTCGCTCGCTGCGCCTGAACGCCGTGTTGAGGTGGGAATACCGGCCCGGCTCGACGATCTTCCTGGTATGGCAGCAGAACCGCCGGGATCGGGTGAACGACGGCTCGTTCGATCTCGGCCGTGACATCGACGCACTCGGAAGCCTCGACTCCGAGAACGTCTTTATCGTAAAGGTCAACTACTGGCTCGGTCTTTAGCGCTGCGCGATTCCCCTTAGACGCACGCCAGACCGAGCAGAGTCAACTAGCGCCGCCCACCTCGGCCCCGCTTTCCTCCTCCACGACCACCTCCACCGCCGCCACCCTGGCGACGCTCCATCGCCTCGTTGACACGCAGCGTCCGACCGCCGAACTCCATGCCATCGAGCGCCGTTATCGCCGCTTCCGCCGCGTCTTCGTCCATCTCGACGAAACCGAAGCCGCGAGGCCGACCCGTCTGTCGGTCGCTGATTAGATCCACCGCGTGGACCGTACCATGCTGGGCGAACAGCTCGCTCAGCTCTTCCTCCGTCGCCGTGAACGGCAGGTTGCCGACGTAAATCCTCTTCGCCACTGCTTAACACTCCCTCTTGGAACAGGGGACTACGCGCCGCACGCTGACGAGCCGACCGGCCCTAATAGATCAGGGAGCAGACGCACCACACGAAACGGGGAATCCTTTTCCGGATGGGATAGTCGCTTGACGACCGACGCAGACTCTCTATCGACCCCCAAGGCAGCCGGTCTTAGCGATGCCGGGAACAACGAACTCGGGGTCCCCGGCTACGAGCAGTACAAACAAGCTAAGGGCAAAATCGACGGGGGGCAACGACATCCGCAGAGTGGCCTATTCGGGCTCCCCCAGGCTCCAGAACCATGTTGTGAGGCCGAGGCGCGCGAACATCTCCTGCACCTCCCCCTTCTCCCTGCGCCGCCAGTCGCCGCGCAAGCGATCGTGATACCACTCGACAGCCAGTTCCCACGCCTGCTCGAGCGAGAGCACCGCGCCGCGCTCCATCTTTCGATCCTCACACCACCTGTCGACGTGCTCTTCCGACCGGAAGAGTAAGATCGTCTTTCAAGTAAAGACGATGTTCTCCCACCAGCGCGACGCCGGTACGGCGAAGTGAACCACCTCCGTGCCCCCCACCACCTCGCCGTCCATCACCGCCAGTGTGACCGGCTCGCCGCAGTCTCCGCAGCGTGTAACGATCCGAGCGTCGCAGTTCAGCATCGCTGGAATCCCTAACGCATCCCAGGCACAGTTCGCGTACCACTGCCGCTCGATCGCACGCACCTCGAACGGCGTCTCCACCGCCGAAAACGGCATCGCCATTCGGATCGTTCTGCCGTCCTCCTCGAGGACCAGCACACGCTTCCGGGCAAGTCGCTGGTAGGCAAGCGTCACCGCCGCGCTCGTCGCTTGCAGCGCTTCCGCAGTCTGCTCGACCGTCGGCGGCTGCGCCTCCTCCAGGAACCGGCCGTAGACATACAGGCGAACCAGGCGCTCAAGCTCGGCCCCCTCGCTCTCGGCGTTCAATAGTGATCCCCGCGCCTCGACGCGCCCCTTAGCTTTCGACCGATCAGCCACCCGTAAATCCCCAGGTTGATGACCACCACCAGTGTGCCAAGTGCGATCTGCACCTCACGCGTCAGCCCGCGCGGGTAGAGAATCGGAAGTACATAGTGGGCGACAAAGCCGCCGGCGTATCCGCTTCCGCCGCCCAGTTCGCGCAGCCACTTCTCCAGCGGCGTTAGCGGGCAGATCCAGCCGGCAAACTCGATCAGCGCCGCCCAGACCGCCGCCGGCACGTGTACCCACGCCAGGCGCCGCCAGCGCACTACCAAGAGCGCGCCGCCCACGGCGAACACGACGAACCCCAGGTGCAGAATGACTACCAGATCGGCGAGCGCGCGATAGAGCATGCCAGCTCTCCCTGACCGGTTCTGCTCCGCTCCGCGCAACTAACCTACACAGCAGGCGGTTTCCGCGCCATCAGGGAGGAGGAATTGAACGATGCGCGCCATGCCCGGCGCACCAAAGAGGACGGGCCGCGCCGATTAGTTCGCGCGGCCCGCAAGCAGGTTCCCGACGGTCAGCGGCTCAGCAGCCGATCGGCTTAGTTAGTCGGCGATCGCTTCCACGAGCTGGATCTCGAAGACGAGTTCCTTGCCGGCAAGCTCGTGATTCGCATCGAGCGTCACGGTATTGTCAGCGACCTCCTTGATGGTGACCACGGTGACCGCTCCATCCTGCCCCTTCGCCTCCAGCTGCATTCCCACCTCAGGTTCGATCTCGGCGGGAATCATCGATCGCTGAATCACAGCGATCAGCTCGTCCGAATACGGACCGTAACCCTCGTCCGGCGAGAGCGAGACCGTCTTCCTCTCTCCATCTGCCATCCCGATTACCGCATTCTCGAAACCCGGGATCACCATTCCCTCGCCCAGCGTGAACTCGAGCGGAGCACCGTCGAACGAGGAATCGAACTCGGTCCCATCCTTCAGCGACCCCCGATAGTGGACCCTGACCCGATCACCCAGTCTAGCCTCTGCCACGTGACTCTCCTTTCGGCACTACAAAAAAAAGAGGGACGCCCGTAAGCGTGCGTCACCTCTGCGCATCTCAACCCTACGGCCACTCGAAACCTACCGGTACCGACCCCGCAAGGCAAATGTGACCGCGAGACTCGCCCGCGCTACGCTCAGCGCCTCTCGTGCGCTCGCATGACCGGGTAGTACTTCACCCCTTCCAGCGCGTCGTCAAAGTAGTTCCAATTCGCCAGCCCGTCGTCCGAGCGCGGCTCCAGCAGCGAGAAGATCAGGCGGCCCAGCGGCTGATCGACTCGTACGACCGCGGTGCCGGCGGCCACCCTGATCTCGGCGTCTTCGTAGTGGCCGAACAGCACGCGCTGCCTGTGGCCCTGGTACTCGCGCTCTGCCACGCGGGTCGAGTCGATGAGGAAGCGCTGCACCGCCCGAGTCTCGGCCCGTTCCAGCGTCTCCCAACTGATCCCGTGATCGCTCAGCACGTTCAACGCCTCGATCTGGTCACTCGGTACGAGGTACGCCGCCGGGACATGTTCGGTCTCCGTCGCCCGAAAGCTGCCAAACTCGGGCATTATCTCGGGTCGCTGTACATCTAGGCGCCGTAAGATCGGCTCACCCGAGTACGGGTTCCGTTCTCGAGCCACATCGCCCATCAGGATCTCGACCGCTTCCCGCGAACGCTCCACCGTTGCCGTCAGCGCCAACTCGCCTCCGACGATCTCCGCTGCGTCGGCTCGCTCCACGACTCCAGCTATCAGCGCGGCATTCCCGTACGC
>JASFTI010000152.1:0-8039 GCA_050053635.1 Gemmatimonadales bacterium | reverse complement strand
GTGTCGCCGGCGGCCTCCCGCTCCGGGATCGCCGCGTTGTAGTCGTTGAAGATCGAGATGTAGATCTCGTAGCTGTCGGCCGGCACGCCGCGCGGGTCGAGCCCCTCGTAGTAGTCGATCATGCTCTTCAGCGAATCGAACCGCGCGTCGCTGGCGCGGAGCCGCGCCGCCTCCTCGTCGAGCGCGGTGCGGCAAGAATCGGCCGCGCTGTGAGCGGCGCTCAACTGGGTGCGTAGCGCCCGTAGCTGGACCTCGGGCGGGATCGGCCGGAAGTAGTCGATCACCGCCATGATGGCGAGTGCGGTCACGGCGACCGCCAGAATGACGAGGAACCCTCGAGTAGGCCGCATTCTTCTCCGGTTGCGTGGGTTACGAGGTCCATTCAATTAACGGGGGCCGGGGCTGGGTTCAACCCCTCCCTAGGAGCTGAGATGAAGAGAAGAGCGGAGCTGGAGAGGCTGAGCCGGAGGGTCGTACGCTGCCGCCGTTGCCCCCGCCTCGTCGCCTGGCGCCGGCGGGTGGCGCGGGAAAAACGCGCCGCCTTCGCCGACCAGCGCTACTGGGGCAAGCCGCTGCCCGGCTTCGGCGACCCGGGTGCCTGGCTGCTGGTCGTCGGCCTGGCGCCCGCCGCACACGGCGCCAACCGCACCGGCCGTATGTTCACCGGCGACCGGTCCGGCGACTTCCTCTACGCGGCGCTGCACCGAGCCGGTCTGGCGAATCAGGCCGAATCGACGTCGCGCGACGATGGCCTCGAGCTGCAAGGCGCCTATATCACCGCTGCCGTGCGCTGCGCGCCGCCCGCCAACAAGCCGGCGCCGGAAGAGCGGGAGGACTGCCGGGAGTACCTGGAGGCTGAGCTCGAGCTTCTGGCCGGCGTGAAGGTGATCCTCGCTCTGGGCGGTTACGCCTTCGCTCACGTGCTTCGCATCCTGCGCGAGCGGGGACTCGCGGTCCCCGCGCCGTTACCGAAGTTCGGCCACGGCACCGTCGTTCGATCCCCGGAGCCCGGGCCCGCCGTCGTCGCGTCGTACCATCCGAGCCAGCAGAACACGTTTACGGGCAAGCTGACGCCGAAGATGTTGGACGACGTCCTCGCACAGGCGAAGACGCTCGCCGCGCCTGCGCCTCAGAAGCCGTAGGCCAGCGACAGCGTGACGCCGCCGTCGTGGCGGACGGACAGATCGACGGCCACTCGATCGAGGGGCACGCTCTCCCAGCGGTCTCGGTGGCTCACGGCACCGAAGAACCCGCCCAGGACAGCTCCCAGACCGGCGCCGAAGGCGGCTCCGATGAGAGCTTTGTCTGCCGCCGTGAGACGGATGAACGAATCCTCGGGATCGTCGCCCGAGAGGAGCCCTATCGAGCCGAAGAACAGGGCGCCGCCCAGAGCTCCGTAGGCGAGTCCGGGGAGGAAGTTGGACTTGCGGCCCCGGCTGACCTCCAGCTTGCCGATCGTGGCGATCGGGAAGGCCAACGTGTCGGTCGAGTCCTCGCGCCGGACGACAAGCGTGTCGCTGCCCAGGGCGGCTACGGTCCCCACCCACCAGCTGCTTTTCCAGTGCTCAGCGCGCACGCGAACTCTATCACCGACGCTCACCTGGGAGGCGACGTCGGTCTGGGCGCGCGCCGGGGCGCCGGCGGCGAGCAGCATCAAGACGAGCGAGAGAACCTTACGAATCATGGCGTCCCCCCCTTTCAGAGACTTGCGGCCATGTTCGCGCGGCGCGGTCAAGCTGGAGTCAAGCCGGGCACTCGAGCGCTCCGCCGGTCAAGCTCGTGCGCGGCGGGATCGTGGCTAGCGGCGGCGGGTCGCTCCGCGCCGCGGCCGCAGCGAGGGCCCCTGCGGCCTTGGGGCTGCTATCGACTCGGCGGGTCGGGGCGGCTCGACGTTGGGCTCGAACCCCGGCACGACCTGACGCACGAACGTCCGGCCCATCAGTTTCTCCACGTCGCTCATCATGACCCACTCGTCGGGCGACATGAGCGTCATGGCGACGCCCTGGGCACCGGCCCGGGCCGTTCGGCCCACGCGATGGATGTAGATCTCCGGGTCGCGGGGCACCTCGTAGTTGACGACGAGATCGATGTCGTCGATATCGATGCCGCGAGCGGCTACGTCGGTCGCGACCAGGACTCGAGTCGTCCCCTGCTTGAAACGGCCGAGGGCGTCGTTGCGAGCGTTCTGAGGCTTGCCGCCGTGAAGCGCCTCCGCATCGTTTCCCGCCCGCTGCAAGTGGCTGGCGACGATCTCGGCGGCATGCCTCGTCCTCGTGAACACCAGCGCGCGGTCCTCCGGAAGAGCCGCTAGCAGCTTCGCCAGCAGGCTCCGCTTGCGGGGCTTGTCCACCGCGACCAGCACGTGCTCGACACCATCGGCCGCCTCGGCGCGCCGACCGATCTCGACCGCTTCGTAGTCCTTCAGTGCGCGACGGGCCAGTCGGTCCACATCGCTCGAGATCGTCGCCGAGAAGAACAGCGTCTGACGCTGGGCCGGCAGCGAGTCGAGGATCCGATTCACGTCCCGCGCGAACCCCATGTCGAGCATCCGGTCCGCTTCATCGAGGACCAGCACCTCGAGCTTCGAGGTGTCGACGTGTCCGCGGCCCATGTGGTCCAGCAGGCGTCCGGGCGTCGCGACTACGATGTCGACGCCCTTTTTCAGCGCTCGGGTTTGCGGCTCCATGCGGACGCCACCGTAGACCGCCAGGTACTCCAGTTCCACGTGCCGGCCGTAATCGCGGGCGCTGTTCAGGACCTGTTCGGCGAGCTCACGGGTGGGAGTCAGGATTAGCGCGCGCAACGTGCCACGTGGCCCGTCTTTGAGGCGCTGGAGGATCGGCAGCATAAACGCTGCGGTTTTGCCGGTGCCGGTCTGGGCCGAACCGACCACGTCACGGCCTTCCAGGCCGGCCGGAATGGCCTCACGCTGGATCGGCGTGGGCGCAGTGTATCCTTCTTCGGCCACGGCTCGTAATAGTTCGGGCGCGAGGCCCACCGATTGAAACGATGTCTTCATGCGTTACGACTCTTCTTTACATGCGTTCGCGTGCCAGGTGACATTCGTGTCACCGGTAACGCGTACGCTCTCGATCTGGTGAACCTGAGGAGTGAAGCGGCGGGTCTTGCTATGCGCCGGTAGCCAATCCTAAGCCGGGTAACATTCCGCGGAGAGAAGAAATCCAGCTTGCGGTTCGTACAACAGCCGGGAAGATAATGGGTTACGGCGCCGGGCGCCAGTAGCGCCGTCTTCCCGGTGCCGGTGGGGCCTGCGGTCTGCCGTGCCGGTGGCCGGTCGCCGACGATTACCCCGCCGGTCAACCTCGTGCATTATTGCTATAATATGTCTGTGACTCACATGGCCTGTCCCGGCCACTTCAGGAGGTGACCCCACCTCGAACTCCAGGATGTCGTGGAGAACATGAACAAGAATCACGAGCGCTCCGCAAACCGGGTGCGCGGCTTCGGCATACCGCGCTGGCTGATCATCGTTGCCGCGGCGCTGGCCCTGATCGTCGTCGCCGGCACTGTGGCCCTCAAGGTCCTCTTCCCGCCGGAAAAGCTGCGGGCGATGATCGTGCCGCGTATCGAGGAGAAGGTGGGCAGCGAGGTCACGTTGAGCGATGTGCGGCTCCGCGTCTTCCCGCGCATCGCCGTGCGGCTCGACGACTTCGCCATCGCCAACCCGCCGGGCTACAGCGCCGAGCCGGCGCTGCGGCTCGACGCGCTGGAGCTGCAGGTCGCGCTCTGGCCGCTGCTCCGCAAGCAGGTCGAGCTGGGCCGGGTGCGGCTGCTGGGCCCCGAGATCCGCTACGAGGTCCTGGCCGATGGGACCAGCAACCTGAGCCTACTGGGGCCGCCGGAGGATACCGCGGTCGCCGGCGCGGGCGAAGCGGAGGGCGCGCCCGCGGCGCCTGCTGCGGCCGGTGCTTTCGTGGTGTCGGACCTGGCGCTGAGCGATGGGACCGTCTACTACGCCGACGCGCGCAGCGGCCGCGTCGCCCGGCTCGACCTGGAGGCGCGGCTCGAAGCCGAGCGCGTCGCCGGTAACGAGCGGGCGATGGCGGGGCGGGGGACGATCGCGCTGAGCTCGATCCGCACGCTGGTCGGCGGCGCGGCGACCGATACGCTCGTGCTGCCCGATCTCGAGATCGAATACGCCATGCTCCTCGACCTGCCGGGCGACAGTCTGGCGCTCGACGAGGTCGAGCTCGCCATGGGCGAGGTAACGGCCCAGGGCGGCGGCGTGGTCCGCGGGCTGCTGGGCGAGCGTAGCGTCGACATGAACTTCGAGTCGGGCGAAGTCGACGTCGCCGCGTTCCTGGCCAGCCTGCCGGCGGAGATGCGACCGCAGCAGGTGGCGGCCGCCGGTCGATCGCGCCTCTCGCTGGCGGTGCAAGGCCCCGTCGGCGATGGCGCGAAGCCCCAAGTGAACGGGACGCTGCAGCTCGAAGATGTCAGCGCGTCCTACGGCGAGTACGGCGGCGTGCTGAGCGGCGGCTCGGGCGAGCTGCGCTTCGACCTCGAGTCGCTGTCGCTGCCATCCTTCAGCGGCGATCTGCTGGGCGAGCCGTTCGAGCTCGGCCTCACCGTCTCCGACTTCGAGACCCGGCAGCTCGACGGGCAGCTGAGCGGCGAAGTCGATCTCGAGCGCCTGGCCGGGCTGCGCGAGGGTGCGGCCCCGATGCAGGGTGTCGCGCGCTTCGACATCGGTTTTTCCGGCCCCGCCCAGCAGCCCGAGCGCTTGCGGCTGCGCGGCCCCATCGAGCTCAGGGGCGTGAGCTATCAGAGCGAGTCGCTCGCCGTGCCGGCGCGCATCGCTTCGGCCACCATCCGCCTGACCGGTTCGGGCGTCGCGGCCGACGCGATCCCCGTCCGCTTAGGTGAAAGCGATCTGAACATCTCGTTCGACGGTCCCGAGCTTCTGAGCTACGCGCTCAGTCGCGGCGCAGCGGACGCGACGCCGCACATCCGGTTCGCGGTCACGTCGCAGCGACTCGACCTGAGCGAGCTCACGGTGCCCGACACCACGCAACCCGGCTACTCCGACCTGCTCACCGCCCGGCTGGCCGGGCGGCAGCTCGGCGGGCGCGATCCCGGCGAGCTGGCCCGCGAGCGCTACGCGGAGACGCCGGTCATACCGCCGGTAAACGCCGACGGCCGCGTGCGGATCGCCGAGCTGCTCAACCCGCCCACCCGGGCACAGAACATCAGCTTCGACGTGGTCGTGCGGGACAGTGTGCTGCGGGTGCGGGAGCTGGCCGGCGACCTCTACGGCGGCAGGGTGAGCGGCGGCCTGACGCTCGACTTGAGTGGCGGGCAGCCGCCGTTCGGGCTCGACTACGATCTGCGGCTCAGCGGTGGGCAGGCCGGCGACTTCGTGCAGCGCTGGACGCGGCTGGGCCGCGCGATGAACGGCATCGTCGACTTCAACGTCTCCGGTAGCACTACTATAGATGAGGGCTTCCTGCCCGCGCCCGACGCGATCGACGCGGCGGGCCGCGCGTCGTTCACCCAGGGTCGCTTTCAGGACTTCGGGTTGGTGAACGCGCTGGCCGGACAGCTGAAGCTCGACGCCGGCCGGCTGTCCGGCTTCAGCGAGCTGGGCGGCCCGTTCGAGATCGAGGGCGGCAACTTCCTGGTCCGAGACTGGAGCTTCGCCGGCACCGACCTGAAGGGCGCGGTCGCCGGCACGGCCGGTCTGGGCGGCACCCTCGACCTGCAGCTCGACCTCGAGCTACCGATGGAGACGCTGGAGCGGGCCGGCCTGATCGAGAGCGGCGGCGGCCTGCTCGGCAATCTCTTGGGTCAGCTGGCCGGCGGCGACGACGCGATCCAGATCGCCGTGGGGATCGGCGGCACCATGTCGAGCCCGGCGCTGCAACTCGATCGCGATGCGCTCCGTGAAGAGCTGCAGCGGCGCTTCGGCGCCGCTGGCCGCAGCCTCTTGCAGAAGCTGCTCGAGCCGCCGCCTAGGTAGCGCGACGGTTAGCGCGGTGCGGTCGGGCGCGGTGGGCGGTCGGGCGCGGTGTGGTCGGGCGCGGTGTGCGGTCGGGCGCGGCGCTGGACCCTCGCTTCATGTCGCGCGCTATTGGGCCGTAATCGCTGACGGGCCACCGCGCTCCAAATGTCCGCTCGTGGCCCAGCGCCGCGCCCTCCCTTTCGCGGTACCGGGTCTGTCGGCCCAGCTCCGCGCCCTCCCCTTGGCGCTTGCAAGGCGGATATTGGCGAGGTTGATCGCCAGGGGACTGTGACACCATCTTAGTCCCGCGATGAGGAGCCCCAGCCTCTCGTCACGCATACGTGAGGCTCGCCTCGGGCGGGTCGTTCTCGTTTACGCCGGCGCCTCTTGGATGGTCCTCGAGGCGACCGGCTTCATAATCGAGTACTTCGGTCTGGCGCCGTGGCTGCTGAGCGCCGAACTGGGGCGACTGGCGGCCGAGGATGCCGGTACTAACCCCTGACCATCTTTAGCCTATCGAAAGGCGAACATGACGAAAGGCCAGATATCGCAGCTGTTCCAAGCCATCGACGCCAGGGACGCCGACGCCTTCGCGTCGTTCCTCAGCGAGAACGCCGTGTTCCGTTACGGCAGCCAGCCGGCGGTGCAGGGTAAGGAAGCGATCCGTGGTTACGTGTCCGGCTTCTTCGGGACGCTGCAGGCGCTGCGTCACCAGGTGATCGACACCTGGGAGCGCGAGGACTCGATGGTCTGCCAGGGGATCGTCACCTATACGAGAGAGGACGGCAGCGATGTGTCCGTCCCCTTCACCAACATCTTCCGCTTCGAGGGCGAACTGATCCGCGACTACCTGGTATACATCGATCCGACCCCGCTGGCCGGCTAGGGTCGGGTAGGGAGCCGCAGGGCCGACGGGGGTCCACCCTGGACCGCGCCTCACGTCGCGGGACTCGATTGCGAAAAGGGGCGGCTGCGCCGCCCCTTCGCCCCGAGCTATGCCCGGACGACCCCGTCGGCTCGCCAGCTCACCAGTTACGCTCGCCGCTGGAGCCCGCGGTACCGTCGTTGCCGCCCGTGCCGCCGGCACCTCCGGCGCCGCCCGTGCCCGCGTTGAGCGTCGTCCCCGCGTCGATCGTCACGGTCGAGCTGCCGGCCCGGTAGACCGCGTAGGCCACGCCGCCGCCGCCACCACCGCCGGGGCCGGCGGCTCCGCCCGCGCCGCCGTCACCGCCGTCGCCGCCGCGGCCGCCGACAAACCCGGCCTGGCTGCCGTCGCCGTTCGATCCGAGACCGCCGACGCCACCGGTTCCACCCGGGCCGCCGTCGCCGCCGGCGCCACCGGCGCCGCCGGTACCGGCGGTGAACGTGCTGGCCTCGATGTCGACGGTCGTGTTGTAGGCGAAGATCCCGAACGAGCCGCCGCCGCCCAGACCGCCGGTGCCGAAGTCGCCGCCCTGGCCGCCGCTACCGCCGCCGCCGCCGCCACCACCGGGTATGGCCTCGCAGATGGCGGCCTGGACGCGGCCTGCCGAGCCGCCGCCGCCACCACCGCCGCCGAAACCGGGGGCGCCGTATGTGCCGTCGGCGCCCGGGCTGCCGACCCAGAAAGCGCTGACCACGCTGCCGACACCGTCACCGCCGTCGCCGGCCTGGCCACCGACACCGAAGGAGCCGACGCCGCCGGGATCGCCGTTCAAGCCGTCGACGTCGCACGGGTCTTCGGTGCCCGATACCGGGGGTCCACCGAGTCCGCCGCCGCCGCCGCCCGGGATCGGCAGGCCCTCTCCTCCGTCACCCCCGGCCAGCAGGATGTCGGTGGCGCCGTTACCGCCGTCGCCCCCCTTGCCACTCGGCTGCCGGCCCGGGGCCTCGACCGTGTCGCCGGCTGTGCCGCCCGCCGAGATAGTGCCCGGCTGGCCGTCCTTGCCCGGTAGCCCCTGCGACCCGTCGGTGCCCGCGATCCCGGCGCCGCCGTTCCCCGCCGTGACCGTCAGGTTGCGCAGCGTCACCATCGTGGACTCGGTCAGGTAGATGCCGGTGGAGTTGCCGCCCAGCTGCAGGTTGTCGGCCGACTCGA
>JASFTI010000151.1:0-8056 GCA_050053635.1 Gemmatimonadales bacterium | reverse complement strand
ACCAGGCACCCGCCCTGCACCGCGCCGGGCTGATCGACGACGCGCGCAAGCGCCGCTGGGAGCGGCTGCCCGAAATGCTCGAGTACCTGGAGAGCGATCGGCGTGACGCGATCTTCGCGGCCGCCCTAATCCGCCTACTCGAAGACAGCGGTGACGAACGGTTGTGGCCGGTGTTGGTGCGGCTGGTCCGTAACGACCCCGCCCCCATAGTCAGGGGAAGCGCGGCCACTTCGCTGGGCGCCTATCTAACCTCCGAGACCGGCAGCGCTCTGCTTACGGCGACCCGCGACGACTACCGGGTCGTTCGGATCCGCGCCGCCGAGTCGCTGGCCGGCTACCCGCAGGAGCTGATCCCGGCGGAGGAGCGCGGTGGCCTGGAGCGAGCGTTCGACGAGCTGCTGGCGGCTCTAAGCAGCCGGCCCGACGACTACTTCTCCCACTACGGACTGGGCAACCTCCACCTCGGCCGCGGCGAGCTTTCGCTGGCGCTCGCCGCTTTCGAGACGGCACTGCGGCTCCGACCGGACTTCGTGCCCGGCCTGGTCAACATCGCCATGACCCACGCTCAGCTGGGAGATTCGGATGCGGCGGAGGCGTCGCTGCGCCGGGCGCTCGAGATCGAACCCACCAACGCCGCGGCGCTTTTCAATCTCGGACTTCTGCTCCTCGAGCGCGGCGACAATCGGCAGGCCGAGAAACACCTGCGAACGGCACTCGAAGCGGCACCCCGGTTTCCCGCTGCGGCCTACAACCTGTGCGTGCTACTGGCCGAGGACCGACTCGACGAGGCGATCGAATGGTGCCAGCGAGCCGCCGAGTTGCAGCCCGGCGATCCCCGTCACGCCTATACGCTCGCCTTCTATCAGAACCTGGACGGAGACTCGTCGGGGGCGATTGGGACGCTGCGCCGACTCATCGAGCGTCACCCGGAATACGCTGACGCCTACGTCCTGCTGGGAACCGTTTACGAGGAGGCAGCGGACACGGCGGCCGCCATCGCCGCCTACAACCAGGCGCTAGAGAGCGGGGTCCTCGCCGAGCCCGACCGCCGGGTCATAGAGGCGCGCTTACTGGCATTGCAGGGACGGTAGCATGCCGGCGAACTCGTCGCTCCGACGACCCACACCCGTTTCCTGTCGCGCCGAGCGGACCGAGGAAAAGGTTTGGCCGGTTCGCACTACCTTCTGACCCCCGTCGGCTCGGCCGGCGACGTCCACCCCTATATCGGGATCGGGCGCGAGCTCCGTCGCCGCGGCCACGACGTCACGCTGCTAGCTGGTCAGCCGTTCAGCACTACGGCCCAGCGAGCCGGGTTGGACTTCGTCTGCGGCTGGTCCGCGGAGGATTACGAGGCCGTCACACACCACCCCGATCTCTGGCACCCGATCCGGGGTCTGCGGTTCGTGCTCCAAAACGTCGGCGGCATGCTGCAACAGACCTTCGCCACGCTCTCCGAACTCTACCAGCCCGGCCGGACGATCCTGGTCGGGCACACGCTCTCCTTCGCCACCCGGACATTCGAGGAGAAGAGTGGCGCGCTTGCCGCCACGATCCACATAGCGCCCAGTGCGTTCCGTTCCGGTTACCTAGGACCTGCGATCGGGCCCGGCCGCGACCTCTCCAGCGCACCCCGTTGGTTCAAGAATGGGATCTGGTGGCTCGCCGACCGCCTGATGATCGACCCGACGATCGCCCCCACCCTCAACGCGTGGCGCGCCGAGCTCGGCCTTCCCCCCGTCAGCCGCGTGTTCGATTCTTGGCTCCATTCACCACGGCGCACCATCGGCATTTTCCCCGACTGGTTCGGACCACCGCAGCCCGACTGGCCGCCCCAGGTCCGGCTGACGGGATTTCCACTCTTCGACGAAGCCGATGACCACGTGCTCGACCCGGAGCTCGAAGCCTTCCTCGCCGCGGGCGAGCCGCCGGTCGTCTTCACACCCGGCACGGGCAATCGGCAGGCGTCGCCCTTCTTCGAAACTGCGGTGGGCGCCGCGCGGTCACTGGAGCGCCGCGCCCTGCTGCTCACACAATTCCCGGAACAGCTACCGGACGATTTGCCGGCGACCGTGAAGCATGTACCTTATGCCCCGTTCTCGCGGATCCTGGAGCGCTGCGCCGCGCTCGTGCACCACGGCGGAGTGGGCACCTGCGCCCAGGGACTCGCCGCCGGGATCCCGCAGCTCACCATGCCGATGGGATTCGATCAACCGGACAACACCGCTCGGTTGCACCGCCTGGGGGTTGGCAACTGGGTCCTACCGCGGAAGTTCACAGCGAAGCGCGTAGCGAGGGCTTTGAGAAGTCTGCTCGACAACCGGGAAACCGCCGCCGCCTGCCGCAAGTACGCCGAGGCGATCCACTCGGTCGACGCCGTCGCCCGGACCTGCGACTTCCTCGAAGAGCTTGGCTGAGGCAAGAGGTCGCCTTCGATCGGTGGCGCAGGCACTGAGCAGGCGGCCCGGCCGCCGCCGACCCTAATCTCCGAACTTTATCCCCTGCGCCAGCGGTAGCTCGCTGCTCCAGTTGACCGTGTTGGTCTGCCGGCGCATGTAGGCCTTCCAGGCGTCGGACCCGGACTCGCGTCCGCCGCCCGTCTCCTTCTCACCGCCGAAGGCGCCGCCGATCTCGGCGCCGCTCGTGCCGATGTTGACGTTGGCGATACCGCAGTCGCTGCCGCGCTGCGACAGGAACAGCTCGGCCTCGCGCACGTGCTCGGTGAATATCCCGGAGGAGAGCCCCTGCGGCACGCCGTTGTGGTAGGCGATGGCTTCCTCGATCTCGTCGACCGCCTGCCGGGCTGAAGAAGACTTCTTGCCGTACCCTATGATATAGAGTATCGGTGCGAACGTCTCCTCCTGTACGATCTCGTACTCGTTCTTCGCAGCGGCGATGCACGGCTTCACGTAGTGGCCGCCGGGGTAGTTGGGGCCGTCCAGCGGTTCACCGCCGCAGAGTATCGTGCCGCCTTCGTCCTGGACCCGCTTGATGGCGTTTTGCAGGTCCCGTACCGCGTCGGTCGTGACCAGCGGTCCCATCAGGATGGCCGGGTCGCGCGGATCACCGATGGGGATTCCCTCATACGCCTTCACCAACCGGCTCACCAGCTCGTCACGCATCGACTCGTGGACGATGATGCGGCGCGTCGACGTGCAGCGCTGGCCGGCCGTGCCCACGGCACCGAACAGGATCGTGCGGATCGCCATGTCCATGTTGGCGCTGGGCGTGACGATGATTGCGTTGTTGCCGCCCAGCTCGAGAATGGTCCGGCCGAGCCGCTCGCCCACGACCGCCCCCACGCGGTAGCCCATCTGGCAGCTGCCCGTGGCCGAGACGAGCGGGATGCGCCGGTCGTGCAACAGGCGGTCGCCGACGGTCGAGCCCTTTCCGACGACCAGCGACATTATCGCCGGATCCACGTCGTTTTCGCGACAGACTTCGGCGGCGATCTTGGTGCAGGCGATAGCGGTGAGCGGCGTTTGACTCGAGGGTTTCCAGAGCACGCTGTCACCGCAGACGGCGGCGATCGCCGTGTTCCAGCTCCAGACCGCCACGGGGAAGTTGAAAGCGGTGATGACACCGACAACGCCCAGCGGGTGCCACTGCTCGAACATGCGATGGTCCGGCCGCTCCGACTGCATGGTCAGGCCGTAGAGCTGGCGTGAGAGGCCGACGGCGAAATCACAGATATCGATCATCTCCTGAACCTCGCCCTCACCCTCGGCCACGATCTTACCCATCTCCAGCGTTACCAGTTGGCCCAGCTCGTTCTTCACCTCGCGCAGCCGGATCCCGAGTTGGCGAACCAGTTCGCCGCGCCTGGGCGCTGGTACGGTCCGCCACCCGAGGAACGCCTCGTGGGCCCGGGCGACGATCCCGTCGTACTCCTCTTCCGTGACCTGTTTGACCGTGGCGATCCGCGAGCCGTCGATCGGGGTTACGACTTCCAGATCCGGACCCGATCCTATCCACTCGCCGGCAAACCCACCGGGGTTCACATCGTCGATGCCAAGTCGCTTCAGAAAGTCCGTACCCTTCGCCATACCGGCACCTGCCTATCTTGTTGTTCTAAACGACCGGAAATCGGACGATCAAGATTCTACGACCGCGCCGCTCACGTGCCCAGCGCCTCGCAAGCGGTCAGCGCGCTGCGTCCGCCGCAGCCTCGGTCTCGTACAGCCGTCCGGTCTCGAGCTCCAGCACGATCCGATCGGCGTCGTAGACGGCGTCCAGCGCCGCAAGGATCGCCCGCACGTCCACCATGATGTTCCGCCCCCGCTCGGGCAGATAGATGAAGTCGCGCGACAGTCCCTCAATGTTACGGTCGAAATTGAGCCCTACGAGCTCGAGTTCGGGCGTCACCGCCGGCGAGCCGGAATTGCCGCCATAGGTGTCAGCGGTCGAGATGAAGTTCAACGGTGTCGCCAGGTCGAGACCTTCAGGCGGTGTCCGCCAGCGCCCCGGCAGACCCCATTCGGTGCCCGGGCCGTGCGCGCTGTACAGGTCGTACATACCGTAGAAGGTGGTGTAGGGCGGCGCGATCGTACCGTTGTACTCGTAGCCCTTCACCACACCGTCGGTGATACGCGGTGAAAATGTACCGTCGGGCGGTACACTGCGGCCGTACACCTCGAAGCGCACGCGTCCCAGACCACTCTCCAGCCGGCTCTCCTCGCGGGACAACCATCCCGACGCCTCCCGGTATTCCTGAAAGACGGGGAGGAACGCCGCGGCCAAGCGGACCGCCGGGTCCTCCATCGACAGCGAACCGCTCGCCACCGCTCCCGCCGTCCGCTCCGCGCTGCTCAGCACCGAGCTCTCCAGCAGAGCCGCCGCTGCGTCCCGCAGCGAGCGACCTTGCAGCGCCGTCCGCGTGACCTGGTGGTTCGCACCGAGGTAGAATTCGAAGTCCGTGAAGCGCGCGGTCAGGTAACCGTGCTCCAACTGCGGTGGACGATCGCGCAACCGGAGCAGCCGGTCCTCTAACCCCTCGATCGTGTCAGCGGACGCACCGCGGGCACTGGCCTCCAGATAGGCGAGCGCCAGCACGGCACGTGACAGCGTCGTGGAAGAGTACGTCGGGTTGCCCAGCGCGTAGAATGCCCCATACGGCGCGGCCAGCGATGCCTTGTCCCGCTGGATCTCCGCCAGCCGGTCGAACAGCGCTCCATACCGCTCGCTCAGCTCCGCACTCTCAGCGATCGCTGCCTGCAGCTCCCGTTCGGCATCAGCTTTCCGCGCCATGATCATCGGATCACGGAGCGCGGCTAGCTGGCCGGTCCGTGCCTTGAGTGAGTTCGAAAGGCCGAACATCCGGTTGCCGATGTTCATCGCCTCGGCCTGCTCCGGCTCCGCCTGCCTGAACGCCTTTAGGGCGGCCAGCCGGCTCGTGTAGAAACCGATCCGTACCGGCACCTCGACGTCGCGCTGGTACTCCAGTTGGGCGATCGTCCGCAGCCGGTTGGTCGAGCCCGGGTTGCCGACCACGAAGACGACATCGCCCTGCTCCACACCCTCATCACCCATCCGAAGGCTATGCTGTGGTCGATATGGGACCCCATCCCGATCGTAGATCCGCAAGAAGGCGAAATCGAGAGCGTGGCGTGGGTAGGTGAAGTTGTCCGCGTCCCCCCCGAAAAAGCCCATCTGCAGCTCCGCCGCCACCACGAGTCGTACGTCGGTGAAGCGGCGAAAGACGTAAGCCGAGTATCGGCCCCCGTGGTAGAGCGGCACCATCTGTACCCAGATCGAATCGCCCCGCCCGGCGAACTGTTCCAGCATTCGGGTCTCGATGCTCTCTAACTTCTCCTCCCGCAGACGCTCCCGCTCCTCATCTGTCGCCGCTCTGTCGGTCGCGCTGAACACTTCGTCGCTCACATCCTCGATGGCGATGAGCTGGTCGGCGTAGTTGCCCGTTGTTCGCTCCTCGGCCAGCGTCCGTGCATAGAACCCATCTTCGAGCAGGTCTTCCTCAGCCCGGCTCGCCCGAGTCACGTCACCGCGCACGCAGTGATGGTTGGTGGCTACGAGACCGTTGGGTGAAACGAAGGAAGCCGAGCAGCCCCGAATGCGTAGTACCGAGAGCCGGATCCGCTCGAACCAGTCCTCGCCCGCTTCGAAACCGTACGTCTCGCTGAAATACTCGGCGGGCGCGTACTCGAAGGTCCACATTTTCCCGAAGTCGAACCGGCCGGCGCCGGCCGTCTCGAGATCGGCCTGCCCGACCTGGGCGTAAGACGGTAGGGCAGCGGTGATCAGCAGCGTGGCCGCCGTCACGAGGAGACTCGCGCATCGGCGGCCGCGATTCAGCACTCCGGCCATCTTGGCCTCCATCTATCCAGGTATCTCGGTGTGTCTCGAGACGATCGGGGCTCTGTCCCGACTCGACACGGGATTCTACCATCTTCGCGCCGCCATGGCCACACGGTGGCGGCCATCCTTCTCGCACCGCCGACCACTTGAGAAATTCAACGAGACCGATTACAGTCCGGGCGCCCAAACCAGTCTAACCCTAAGGGGAGAGTCCGAAAAGCTATGAAGCGAACAACCCCAGCAGTCACTGCGATCATCCTGGGCGTCGCCGCGTGGCTCGCTGTAGGCACCGCGACCGCCCAAGCCCAGGATGAACGAGAGCTCGGCTGGTTCCTCACTGCCGAAATCACGGGCGTTTGGACGTCTGGTAACTCCGAGTCGAACACCCTGGGACTCGCGACCACCACGCGCCGCGTTTGGGATAGCTCGGAGCTCAAGTTCGATGGCGGCGCGGTCCGCACCGAGTCCGGCACCACCACGCGCACCGCCGTCGGTACACCCGACGACTTCGTAATCGTGAAAGAGACAACCCACAGGAAGACAGCAGAGAGCTACTACCTCAGAGGTCGCTACGATTACAAACTGAGCGAACGCTTTTTCGCCTTCGCCGGCGCCCACTGGCTGCGCAACACGTTCGCCGGGATCGACAGCCGCCTGCTGTTCGCTGCGGGCGCCGGCAACATATGGCTCGATGACGACCGCTTCCGTCTCAGGACGGACTACAGCGCCACCTACACGTTCCAAGCGGACGTAATCGACAACCCGTTCGTCAAGACGAACTTCCCGGGCCTGCAGGTGTCTTACGCCTTCTGGTGGGACCTCACGAGCTCTACCGAATTCGAGAGCACTCTCATCGCCGACTGGAACCTCGACAACACGGATGACTTGCGGCTCGATTTCACCAACTCGTTGCCGATCGCGATCAGCGCCAAACTCGCCTTCAAGCCGAGCCTACAGTTACTGTGGCGGAACGAACCGTCGCTGACTCAAGTCGCGCTCGAGGATCTGAGCGGGCTCCCGACGGGTGATACGGTGCGCGTCCCGCTCGAGAAGTTGGACACGTTTTTCACTCTGGCGCTGGTCGTGCGGTTATAGCACTGGGATAAGCATCGGCACCGCACGCCCCAAACCAAGCGAGGAGAACCGCCTGACGCCTAAGCCGATGCGAGCGCAGTCGCACCTGATGGTCAGGGGCGAGTGCACGCCCGACAACTGGCTGAGAAGGCACCCGAGATACTGAGATGCCGACGCCTTATTCGGGCCGACCCCGCTGCAGATAGGCCCGCAGATCGCCGACGTCGTATCGACCGTTATGATTGTTGAGGTCGTCGAGATACGCTCGCTCGAGCTCCGTCAGCTGACTCAATTCGTCGAGCAGGAACGGGCCCAGTACCCGATCGACCGCGATCGGCATCGTCGACAGCACGAGATGGGCAAAACCGTCCTCCACCGTCACCTCGTAGATGAGGACGCGTGACGAGGGGCCAAGCCCTCCGTCCAACCGGGTAGACGGCTGGGTGGCGGTAGTCAGGGTGCCCGGGCCCAGCGCGCCGAACGCGTCGCCCGCCTCGCCGCGATTGCCACCCTGCGGGAACGTCTTCACCAGTGTGCTGTCACCGTCCGCCTCAACCAAGTTGACGCGGTAGATCGGTACGCACTCGGGGCACGGCCGGAACGGGACCGTGTCGTTGATCCGGTAGATCAGCACGCCCGCGGCGGGAAGATTGAGATCGAAACCGTTGCG
>JASFTI010000150.1:0-8100 GCA_050053635.1 Gemmatimonadales bacterium | reverse complement strand
CACCTGCTTCGAGCAGCAGGTGCCCGTGACGACTGGTGCGGTACTCGGCCAGCTGGCCCACAGGCAGTCCGTACTGCCGCATCTGATCGGGATCGGAGTGACAGGATGAACACAAGTCCACCGTTTGTAGCTCGTCGGGTGTCCCGATGTAGTCGGTGCCGGCGTGTGCTGTCGCCTGCTCGAAGCCCTGCGGATTGCCCCCATGGCAGTCGTGACAGCGGATGCCTCTCTCGGAGTGAGCGCCAAGCAGGTAGACCCTGCGATGCTCGGTGTGACAGACGACGCAGCTGTAGTCGGGATCGATGGTGAAGTCGCGTTGCTGGGCGAGCGCCGGCGCGCCGGCCGTTGCAGCGACCAGGAAAATGCCGCTTATAAGAATCAACTTGCCAGCTTGCACGGCTACTCCTCCTCTTCGCCCTCGGCTTCAGCACCCGCTTCGTCTTGTGGCGCCTCCGCCGGGCGCTGTTCCGGAACGAAGCGCTCGATCATCTCTCCCGGCCGCAGCTGAGTGCCGGGCGGCAACGATCTGAGCTGGTGGCCTACCAACCACGCGACCAGGAAGCCGGCGAAGAAAAGGGTCCCCAGTGCCAGGAGGGCGGGCCGGCGCCGCAAACGTCGCTCGGGCTTGCGGTCGAAGATCGGCAGCAGCGCGAGAGCGATTCCCAGCAGGGTAAACAGTGTGAACCCCCATACACCGAGATAGCGGATTAGTGCCAGCGACACGTCCACCACCACCCAAGAGGAAACCAGCTCGGACGGCAGTTCGAACGGGTTCGCTGGGTCGCCCACCGGCCGCGGGAATAGGGCGGCGAGGCTGATCGCCACGGCCAGGACTAGCACCCCGACGATGAAAGCTTTCAACAGGTGATTGGGGAAGAATGGGACGCCGTCGTCGGGCTTCTCCGTCCCTCCCGGAGGCGGCGCGACCCCGTGCTTGCGCAGCAGCGAGAAGTGGAGGAGCAGCAGGGCGAAGGCTATCCAGGGAAGAATGATCACGTGCCAAGCGAAGAAGCGACTGAGCGTCGCACCCGAGACCACCGCGTCTCCCTGCAGCACCGACGCCAATATCCCCAGCAGAGGCATACGCGACATCGTGTCCAGGACTTCGGTCGTCGTCCAGTAAGCCCATTGATCCCACGGCAGCAGGTAGCCGGTCGCACCGAAAGCGAGCACGACCAGCAGCAACAGTAGGCCGGCCAGCCAGTTCGTCTCACGTGGCGGCTTGTACGTCCCGCTGAAGAACACACGCGCCATGTGCGCCATGATGGCGATCACTATCAGGTTGGCAGACCATACGTGGAGATCCCGGACTAACCAGCCGAGCGGCACCTCGGAGATGACGTACTGAATGCTCGGATACGCTTCCTGCACCGATGGCCGGTAGTAGAACGACAAGAGAACCCCGGTCACGACTAGTACGATGAACAGCAGATAGGTGATGCCGCCCAGCGCGTGGTGCCAGCCGACGAAGGCCGGGAGGCGTCGTCTGAGAGCCTTGCGGGCCGCTTGATCGATCGGCAGCGTGCGGTCGATGGGCCCGTATAGCAGTCCTAAGAAGCGTGCAACACCCAGCAATGCCGGGTCCGTGCTCGCTTTCAAATCAGCCCAGAATTGGGCCAGCCACCTCAGTTTCGTCTGCTTCTGTGGTTCGTTCACCTTGCGCCTTCCGAAACGTAGATCACGCCTTCCCTGACAGAGACGGCGAAGCGTTTGAGTGCCTGCGTGGAAAGACCGGCTACCACGTCTCCGCGCAGGTCGTAGACCATGTATCTGCACGGCGAGTAGATTCGCGACGACTCCGGATCCCAGCGCAAGATGCAACCGTCGGCGGGCGAGGTCGCCTGTAAGGCGAAGTAGCGGCTCGAGTCGAGACGGACGATCAGGATGACCTCGTCGCCCCAAGAGCGGATCCGACTCGAACCGACCAGGAAGTCCGCCTCGCGCGCCACCCGAATCGCCGGCTGCACCTCCGGTATATCCAGATTCTCTGCCGGGTTGACATAAAACGCCATGGCGATGACGGCGAGCGTGATGATGAGCACGATCACGCCGCCCAATAGAAGCTCGGTGAAACCGAGTCGCTGAAGTTTGCGCTCAATCTCCATTGCCATCACACGCTATGTGGCGAAGCTGTAAAGCTCCGTTTGAAGGCCGCTGCTAACCCGTCTCAGCTGCTGGAAATCGGATGAAAATTATCACCCCACTGGCGATAGCCGCCACCCGTCTACTGACTCGGGTGGTGCGTCCGACACTCACTTGCTTATCTTTCCCAGGTGATGAGGAGACACCTGCTACCGCTGGTCTGCGTCACTGCCGTCGCGCTGGCGGCCTGCGACGACGAAAAGGCTGCCGGCGAGCTCGTCGGACCACTCTCCGGGGCGCACGTCGCCGAGTCGGTACTCGCCCTCGCCGTCTTCGAGGGCGTGCCCGTTGGGATAACCGATACTTTCGTCCAGGACGAGATCGTCTACCTCTGGGTTCGCTGGAATCGGCTCGAGCCGCCGCATGACGCGGAGGCGGTCTGGTACGATCCCAACGGCGAGGAGGTTGATGTCTCGCTGGTCGAGATCCTCGATGGACCAGCGGAACAGATCACCGTCTTCAGCCTCGACCTCACTCCTGTCTCGATGACTGGCTTCTGGGAAGTTGACCTGTGGCTGGACGGCGAATTCCATCGCAGCCACCTGTTCGAAGTAATCCCAGAGGTCTTGTCCGGCGAGTAGACCTTACAGGCTCAGCACCTCTCTCAGCTGCTCTACCAGCCACTCGGCTTCCTGCTTGTCTTTGATGGAACGTCCCACGTACACGCGCTTCCCGTCACACTTGACGATCTGGATGTCGTAGTAGGGTCGGTTCCCGGCCTGCATGCCGATCTTCAGCGTCAGATCCTCGATCTCGTCGGCCGTGAGTTTGCGAGTCCGGCCGAGCGGGCTGTGAGAGACACGCGCTTCGCCGGGAGTGAGAACGACCCGGGTACTGCCGAGCCAGGCCTGGAACACGGCGAAGAACAGTAGGACGGCGAACAGGCCGAAGACTATTGAGACACCAGGCGCGCTCGCCATGCGAAAGACGGAGACCCCGAACTTGCGATGGCGGATCGTCGCGCGGATCGCCCAGACCAACAGCCCCGCCCCGACCAGTGGCAAGACCAGGACGAGCAGTGCCAGCGCCTCGCCCTCCCTCAGGTACCCCTCGATTCGACCGGCAGCCCAGTCGGCTCGCCAAAGCCAGGGCTCCGCGGGATGCTCACCCTGCAGCCGCTCGAGTTCCTGCTGTCTCTTGCGGCCGCGGAACAGTGCCGCCAGGAGGCCGAACCCGACGCCCCCGAAGAGGAGCCCGAAAGCGAGTGAAAGACCGGCGTCGCCCCATTTGCCGGCGGCCACCGCCCGCAAGCCGTTGACGGTCATGAAGATGCCGACCCCGCAAAACGGGGTCAGGGAACTTAGAAAACAACCGTAACCGAAGGCCCTCTTGGCGCCCGTTGAGCTGCCCTCCGAGAAGGTTTTGCAGCGATTGACAACGGTGGCGCGAAGCCGAAATAATAGGGATAGGCGTTAAAGGCGCCGCTTCCCGCATAGCTCGCTCGGTTCAGGTATGACTGTTTACTACTGGCTCGGTGCTGTCTTCTCGATTCTGGCCTTAGCACTCCTGCTCGCGGGAGGGTACATGGCCATGGTGCGCCGACGCCGCCTGAAAGTACCTCCCCAGAAGGGCTGGCTCACCGACGATATGGTCGAGCAGATCATCGAGCACGGTAGGCTGAGTGAAGGGCAGGTGCCCGAGCGGGCCCTCGATCTGGAGCAGATTGCCAAGGAAGAGGAGCGGTTCTGGACAGAGACCTGGGAGGAGCCGGACCACTATTGGGACTAGCCGCGGGTCCGACCCGTCCCGCTCGCTAGGCGCCCAGGATCTCCAGGATTTCCTCGGGTTCGGGAAACCGTCCCGTGCGCAGCTTGGAGAAGATCAGCTTGCCGTCCCGGCAGACCTCGAAGGCGCCGCCGCTCCCCTCGATCAGCTCGACCTCAATATCGCTGTGATGTTTACCGAGTTCGTCCGCCAAACTGGCGGCTCGTGGCCCGTAGTTTCAAACGACGCAGTATTCGATGCTGACGTGCATTGACTCTCCTCATATCCGTGATCAGCCGTGTCTCTGTTGACCCTTCGCTCGGGCCGCTCTAATTTGACCCACGGTCTTCCTCCGCCGCAAGCGATCTTCGACCCGGTCGGATCGATCGGGTCAGGGAAGTTCTGCCTATAACGGCCTACAAATGCCATTGATGCTTGGTTTTCTGGAACGTCTCTTTGGTGGCTCTGAACGCCGTGAGAATCGCACGACGGCCGCAGTCATGGCCAGCGACGATTTGGAGCGGATCGAAGAAGAACTGAAAAAGATCGGTCACGGCTACGAGGCCGCCAGACTCCTCAACCGCGCCGGCGATCTCTACCTGGTGAAAGGAGACCGGCAGAGCGCCTTGAAGCGTTACGGCGACGCCATCGATGCATACCTGCAGTCGGGGGAATACGACAACGCGATGGCGGTGTGCCGGAAGATCATTCGCGTGGTGCCCGAGGTGATCCGCACTCGCCGAACGCTCGCCTGGCTTTGCCTCGGGAAGGGGTTCTTGGAGATCGCACGCGAGCACATCGAGGCATACACAGCAGCATCGATCGAGGCGGATCTCGAACCGCTCGCCGTGCAGCACCTGCTGCTCATGGCTCAGTACGTCGACCGGCCCGAGTTCCGTGACTTTCTGGCCGAGAAACTGGCGCAGCTCAGCGATGAGGAGGCGGCGGAACGGGTGCGCGAGAGCAAGGCCGCCGACGGTGTGCGGGCCGCTGGCTGGACCCCGGTCGTTTTCGCCGCCATGCTCACCCCGGAAGAGTTGCGCAGAGCGGCGAACGAGGGCCACGAGATCAAGGCGCCAACCGGGGAAGCGGGTGGGGACGCGATCGAGAATCTGCTGTTCGATCCCGAGGCGGCAGCCAGGGCGCAGATGGCGGAGATAGAGACCGCCGCCGGGAAGGAGGCTGCCGAGGGGCGGGAGGGTGAGACCACGGAGGAACCCGAGGAGGAGGCTGAGAGCGAAGAGGAAGAAGGCGAGGAGGAAGAAGAGGAGGAGGAAGGAGAGGAAGAGGGCGAGGAGGAAGAGGGGGAAGAGGAGGAAGAGGAGGAAGAAGAGGAAAAAGAAGAAGACGACGAAGAGTCGGCAAAAGACTAGGACCGTTCCCGCTTTGGGGAACGATGTCCCACCAGGCAATCCAAACCGGAGCGGCTGAATCACCGACAGCGCCGCTTGATGACGACGCTCGAGTTGAGCGTGCTCGCCGACGGGGTACAGACTATTATTACAGATAATGGAAGCGTACGATGCACTCCGCGCTGGGGTTCTGGAGTTCATCGGGCGGGGCGTTGAGGCGCCAGCCGCTGAGGAGGACTTCGAGCGGTTGGCGCTGGAAGTCTACGCGTACCAGTTCGCTGAAAACGAGCCGTATCGCCGGTACTGCGAGCGGCGCAAGCGGACACCCGATGCAGTGGCTCGTTGGACCGAGATCCCCGCGGTTCCCACAGCCGCCTTCAAGGCGGCACCGCTCGTTTGCGGCGACCCGGAGGAAACCGAGATCGTCTTCCGGACCAGTGGCACGACGAGGGGCCCGGAGAACCGCGGTGCTCACTACATCCGTGACTTGAGGTTCTATAAGGCCTCGGCACTACCCAACTTTCGCGCGCATGTGCTGCCGGAGGGTGCGCATTTGCCGATGCTCATTCTGGGTCCAACACTGGAAGATGCACCGGACTCGTCGCTAACCTGGATGCTGGAGCTGGTGAGGCGCGAGCTGGGGGCGGAGGGGGGCGCCCACTACATCGCTGAGGGCGGCTTGCAGGTAGCGGAATTGGAAGCTGGACTGGCGGCGAGCGAGTCGGAGGGCAGGCCGGTGGCGCTATTGGGTACGGCGGTGGTGTTCGCTCACTTGCTGGAAGCGCTGGGGCGTGACGGTCGACGCTTCCGCTTGCCGCCGGGCTCGCGGGTAATGGAGACGGGTGGCTCGAAGCGGCGGAGCCGGGAGGTAGGACGGGATGAGTTGTACGGCATGCTGGTGGAGCATCTGGGGCTCTCGGAATTCTACTGTGTCGCCGAGTACGGTATGACCGAGATGTGCTCCCAATTCTATGACAACGTTTTGCGAGAGCGAGTTTGCGGGCGTTCGCCGGTCACGCGTTACAAGGTCGTGCCGCCTTGGGTCCGCACGCAGGTCGTCGATGCGGAGACGCTGGAGCCGTGCCCGGCGGGCCGGATCGGCTTGCTAAGGCATTTCGATCTGGCCAATCTCGATTCGGTGACGGCAATACAGACCGACGACCTCGGGGTCGCCGGCGCTGGGGGGTTCGAGCTGATGGGACGTGCGGCAGGTGCCGAGCGTCGCGGTTGTTCCATCGCTATGGACCAATGGCTGAGCGCGCAACGCTAGACGGATACTGGATGCCGGAGGATCGGCGCAGAACGAGCGGACCGTTCGGCGATGTGGGGCTCGAGTTCCAGGAACGTGCCTTGGGGCCCGGGCACGTCCCGATGCGCATCCCCACATTTACACCGCACACGCTGCGCGAACTCTTGGTAGGCTTGCGCGAGAAGCGAGGCGCGGTACTCAGCGAGCGGCCGCTGAGCGAGATCCTCGGCTCCATCGGCACGGCCGCCGAGCGTCTCACGAGCCCGGGCGAGCCGTCCTACGAGGAACTCCTGGATACGCTGCCCGAGCTTACCGGCTATTCGCGGCGGATGATCGAGATCGGACTGGAGCGGATGGTGGCCGGCTGGTCCGCGGACGCGCTACGCGCGGCGATCGAGGACGAGTTCGGTAGCCTCGAAGTGCTCGACGACTTCCAGCCGCGCCCGTCCGGTGGCTACCAGCGCGCCTTCGGCCCACCCCTCACCGTGCACGTCTTCAGCGGCAACATACCTGGCATATCGGTCAGCAGTCTGATACGCGCGCTGTGTGTGAAATCGGCAAGCTTCGGCAAGACGGCGGCCGGCGAACCGTACCTGGCTGTCTGCTTTGCCCGAGCGCTGGCCGAGGAGGACGCCGAGCTCGCTGGCTGCCTGGCGGTGAGCTACTGGCCAGGCGGTTCGGAGGACCTGGAGGCGGTGGCGTTTTCCGAGGCTGGCGCGGTCATCGCCTACGGCAGCGACGAGGCGATCGCCGATATCGGGTGCCGTGTCCCGCCCGCTACCCGCTTCATCGGCTATCCGAACCGAGTGGGTGTGGCAATGGTGACGCGTAGAGCGCTGTCGGCGAAGCGGGCGCGCGAGCTCGCCCGGGGTGCGGCGCTCGATGTGGCCACCTTCGATCAGCGGGGCTGCGTTTCACCGCACACCATCTACGCCGAGGCTGGTGGCGCTCTGGACCCGCTCGACTTCGCCCGCCAGCTCGGTGACGCGCTGGAGGAACTTTCGCGAGAGATCCCGCGCGGCGTGATGTCCCCCGGCGAGTCGGCGCTGATCCATCAGCTGCGTGCGCAAGCCGAGATCCGCGGCGCCACGATCCTCGCCGGCGAACAGGGTACGGAATGGACGGTTATCGTTGAGGGGAGCGCGGAGTTCGAGCCGTCGCCGCTCAATCGTGTGATCCGAGTCTGCCCAGTCGATGATCTGTCAGAGGCAGTCTCGGCGCTGGCGCGGGTAGGCACTCACCTGCAGACCGTGGCGGTGGCAGGTGAGGGTGATGAAGTGAGGTCGCTCGCCGCGCGGCTCGGATCCATCGGCGCCACACGGGTGGTGCCGGTAGGCGAGGCAGCATGGCCGACGCCTCACTGGCACCACGACGGTCGCTTCCAGTTCATGGACCTGGTTCGCTTCGTCGATCTCGAAAACTTCTAGTTCCCGGTGATAGGGTGCCGGGGGTTGGGGAGCCCCCAAGCCGAACCGCGAGCGGTCCGTGCGCTCACTCAGCCGGGGCCACGGCTGACTGCTCGATCCTTCCCAGGCGAACCAGGATTGTCCCGCCCACGACCCCTGCGGCGCCCAGCAACTGCAGCCAGGTGGGCGTCTCGGCCAGCATCAGCCAGGCGATGACCAGTGCCACCACCGGGATGAAGTTCGCATA
>JASFTI010000149.1:0-8160 GCA_050053635.1 Gemmatimonadales bacterium | reverse complement strand
CGCCATCCCGCGCTTCGCCTGAACCTCGGTGATCGCCGCCACCAGCGTCGTCTTACCATGGTCCACGTGGCCGATCGTCCCCACGTTCACGTGCGGCTTCGTCCGCTCAAACTTTGCCTTCGCCATGGCTCTCCTCGCTCCTCGTTAGCCGCAGGGTGTCGTTAGGATCCCACCGCGACTGCCCCGGCACCGCGATTGAGGATCTCGTCCGCCTTACCCTTGGGAACTTCCTCGTAGTGAGAGAACTGCATGGTGTAAACGGCACGGCCCTGGCTCAATGAGCGCAGGGTCGTCGAATAGCCAAACATCTCCGCCAGCGGGACGCTCGCGCCCACGACGCGTGCTTCGCCGCGCTGGGTGATACCGCCGACCTTGCCTCGTCGACTGCCGAGCTCGCCAACTACCGTACCGAGATACTCCTCCGGCGTGACGACCTCGACGTCCATGATCGGCTCGAGCAGTACCGGATCGGCTCGGCGGACCGCTTCGCGCAGCGCCATAGAGCCAGCGATCTTGAACGCCATCTCGGACGAGTCGACCTCGTGGTGGGACCCGTCGATCAGAGCCACCTTGAGATCGACCATGGGGTAGCCGGCCAGCACGCCGGCGTCCATCGCCTCGCGCACGCCTTGCTCCACGGACCCGATGTAATCTCTGGGAATAGCGCCGCCCGTGATCTTATCCTCGAAGACCATGCCCTGACCCGGCGCTCCCGGCTCGAGGTCGATCACGACGTGGCCGTATTGTCCGCGACCACCGGTCTGGCGAATGTACTTGCCCTCTACCTTCTGGACCGCCTTGCGGGCGGTCTCGCGGTAGGCCACCTGCGGCCGGCCGACGTTGGCGTCGACCTTGAACTCACGCTTCAGCCGGTCGACGATGATCTCCAGGTGCAGCTCGCCCATGCCCGAGATGATCGTCTGCCCAGTCTCCGGGTCGGTGTGCACCCTGAAGGTGGGGTCTTCTTCGGCCAACTTCGCCAGCGCCTTGGCGAGCTTGTCCTCGTCCACCTTGGTCTTGGGCTCGATCGCCACCGCGATCACCGGCTCGAGGAACCTCATCGCCTCGAGGATGATCGGCTGGGCCTGATCGCTGAGCGTCTCGCCGGTCTTCGTCTGCTTGAGTCCAATCGCCGCGCAGATATCGCCGGCGAAGACCTCGTCGCGCTCCTCGCGCCGATTGGCATGCATCTGCAGGAGCCGCCCAATCCGCTCCTTGCGCCCGGCGTTCGCGTTGTAGACGTACGAGCCGGCCTTGAGCGACCCACTGTAGATGCGGATGTAGGTCAAGCGTCCAACGAAGGTATCGGTAGCGATCTTGAAGGCGAGGGCACTGAAGGGAGCGTCATCGGCGGTCTCACGGTAAACGATCTGCTCGTCGTGTTGCGGCAGGTGGCCATGAATAGGTGGCACCTCGAGAGGCGAGGGCAGGTAGTCGATGACGGCGTCGAGCAGCTGCTGAACGCCTTTATTGCGGAACGCCGCGCCACAGAGAACCGGAGTGATCCAATTATTGACCGTGGCGTGGCGGATCGCTTCGCGCACCTCGGCGTCAGTGAGCCTCGACTCGTCCTCGATGTACTTCTCGAGCAACGTATCATGGTGCTCGACCGCGGCCTCGATCAGGTTATGTCGCAGCTCCGCCGCTTTTTCTTTCAAGCTCTCGGGGATCGGCTCCTCCGTCCACTTCGCCCCCAGCGAAGCCTCGTCGTAGACGAGTGAGACCTGACGTACCAGGTCGATCACGCCGGTGAACAGCTCGCCCTCTCCAAGGGGGTACTGGATCGGATGGGCGTTCGCGCCCAGGCGCTCGCGGATCATCTGGACGACGTTGTCGAAGTCGGCGCCGATGCGGTCCATCTTGTTGACGAAGGCAATACGCGGAACGCCGTAGCGATCGGCCTGGCGCCACACGGTTTCCGACTGCGGCTCGACACCGCCCACAGCGCAGAAGAGAGCGATCGAGCCGTCGAGCACCCGCAGGCTTCGCTCGACCTCCGCCGTAAAGTCGACATGGCCCGGCGTGTCGATGATGTTGATCCGGTACTCGCTCCCGGAGCGCTCCCAGAAGCAGGTCGTCGCGGCGGAAGTGATCGTGATTCCCCGCTCCTTCTCCTGCTCCATCCAGTCCATCACGGCGTCGCCATGATGCACTTCGCCCATCCGATGCACCCTTCCGGTATAGTAGAGGATGCGCTCGGTGGTCGTCGTCTTACCGGCATCGATATGGGCCATGATGCCGATATTACGGAGCCTTTCTAGGGGGACCTGCCTAGGCATGGAGCTGCGCTACTTCTCGATTTCTCTGTAACGTGTTTTCGTTTTTTGTCTCGCTCATCACCACCGGTAGTGGGCGAACGCCTTGTTCGCCTCGGCCATACGGTGTACGTCCTGTCGCTTCTTGACCGCCGCGCCTTCACCCTTCGCCGCCGACATGATCTCGCCGGCGAGGCGTTCGGCCATCGTGTTCTCGCCGCGCTGGCGGGCCGCGGCGACCAACCAGCGCCGCGCCAGCGCCTCGCGCCGCCTGGGCCGCACTTCCACCGGCACCTGATAGGTCGCACCGCCGACACGGCGGCTCTTGACCTCGAGGACCGGTTTCGTGTTGCTGAACGCCTGGCGATATACGTTCATCGCTGGCTGGCCCATGCGCTCTTCGACCATCTGCATCGCATCGTAAAAGATCCGCTCGGCAATCGACTTCTTGCCGTCGCGCATCAGCGCGTTCACGAACTTCGTGACCGACTCGCTCCCGTACACGGGATCGGGCATCGCTTCTTTCGGGACCGCTCGCTGTCTTCTCGCCATCGCCTTCGCTGTCTACCTTCGCCCGCTCGCCATCGCCTGGCGCTAGGCCCTGGGCCGTTTGGCCCCGTACTTGCTCCGACTCCTCTTACGATCCGCCACCCCCGCGGTGTCCAACTTGCCGCGGATTATGTGATAGCGTACGCCCGGGAGGTCCTTCACTCGCCCACCACGGATCAGCACGATCGAGTGCTCCTGCAGGTTGTGGCCTTCGCCCGGGATGTAGGCCGTGACTTCGTACCCATTGGTCAGGCGAACGCGCGCGACCTTGCGCAGCGCCGAGTTCGGCTTCTTCGGCGTCGTCGTATAGACTCGCGTGCACACGCCCCGCTTCTGAGGGTTCCTCTCCAGAGCGGGGGCCTTGTCTGCTTTGGCTGCCCTCTTGCGGCCCTGTCGGACCAGCTGGTTGATCGTCGGCATACCTAGCTCATGTGGTGAACGTTCGCCCCAACCGCCCGCCGGTTAGCCACGAAAGAAAGGCCGGAGACGTACGCCGCCTCCGACGCGTTTAGGGTGATAGGGACCGGATCGTTGACAGACCAACGAACCTACGGAGACCGGGTTTTTGCGTCAAGCCTCGATCCCCGTTCCACCGCTGCTCTTCCGCAGCTGTTAGGGGCGTCAGAAAGCTATCCGCGAGGCCAGGGATGTCAACGCCTTTCGGCGGATTGCCGAGGTTCTGAGCGGGGCGGGATGGGAGAGTCGGGCGGGACCGAAGAAACGCCGAAATCCCCTCGGTTCAGTGTCCGATCTTCCCACATGTTCAAGCTCTCGACCAGACCCCAAAAGCCAAGGTCCAACCGCCATCCGAACCAGTTGGCCACCTGGAGGTTGGACCTTCGCATTCGTTGCCCGAAAATCACCTGATCATCTAATCGGTGAGTATCGGATCTTGGATACTGCGATCAATAATCTAGTCGCCGGTCCCCGCACCCGACCCGGTCGTCGGGCTGCCGGCTCCCTTCACCAGGTCGGCCAGGCTGACCTCGGCCTCCTCCTCCCCCTGCGGTTCGCCGCGGGAATCGGCAAGTTCCTCGATCTGCCGTTCGATCGGCGCGCCTTCGACGAGGAACTCGACGTCGGAGTAGCGGTGGATGCCCGTACCGGCAGGTACGAGGTGCCCGATGATGATGTTCTCCTTGAGGCCGAGGAGGTTGTCCTTGGCGCCCCTGACAGCGGCGTCGGTCAACACGCGCGTGGTCTCCTGGAAGGAGGCGGCGCTGACGAACGATCGGGTGGTCAAGCTCGCCTTGGTGATACCGAGCAGGAGCGGCTCGGCGCGAGCCGGCTTCTTGCCAGCCTGGCGCATCTTGGCGTTGGTGTCGAGGAACTCGACCCGGTCGACGTGCTCCCCTTCGAGGAACTCGGTGTTACCGGGATCGACGATGCGCACCTTCTGGAGCATTTGGCGTACGATGACACCGATGTGCTTATCGCTGATCCGGACACCCTGGAGGCGATAGACCTCCTGGATCTCGTTAAGCAGGTATTCCTGCACAGCGCGCGGGCCTTTGATGCGCAGGATATCGTGCGGGTTCACCGGGCCTTCCGACAGCCGATCACCGGCCTGGACCCGGTCGCCCTCGTGGACCCTCAGGTGCTTGCCGACGGGTATCTCATAGATCTTCTCCTCGCCGGAGTCGGAAGAGACGACGACCTCGCGCTTGCCGCGTTTGATGGCGCGGAAGGAGACCGTGCCGTCGACCTCGGCGATCGTGGCCGGATCTTTCGGCCGGCGGGCCTCGAACAGCTCGGCCACGCGCGGCAGGCCGCCGGTAATGTCGCGGGTCTTGTAGACCTCGCGGCTGATCTTCGCCAGCGTCACGCCGGGCTCCACCTTGTCGCCGTTGCGGATCACCAGCTGCGCGCCCACCGGCACGATGAACTCCCTGACCTTCTTGCCGTTTTCTTTGATGCTGATCTGCGGGTGCAGTTTCTTCTCGCGATCTTCGATGATCGTGAGCTGGCGTCGTCCGGTGGACTCGTCGAGCTCTTCGCGGACGGTCTCCTCCTCCACGATATCCTGGAAGGCGACCGTGCCAGCGACGTCGGCGACGATCGGCTCGGAGTAGGGGTCCCAAGTGAACAGAAGCTCGCCGGTGCTTACCTCTTCTTCGTCCCCAACGTGCAACGTAGCTCCGTAGGGTACCGTAAGACGCGAGCGGACCTGTTCGTCCAGTGTCAGCATCTGGATTTCACCCTCGCGGCTAGTGACGATCCGTTCGCCGCTTCTGCCGACCACGAAGTTGATGCGCTCGAACTTCACCTTGCCGTCGACCTTGGACTTGCGCTGCGTCTGTGCGGCGATGCGCGCCGCCGTGCCACCGATGTGGAAGGTACGCAGCGTAAGCTGGGTACCCGGCTCACCGATCGACTGAGCGGCAATGATGCCTACGGCCTCTCCAAGGTCGACCATGTTCATCGTTGCGGGGTTTCGGCCATAGCACTGTAGGCAAATCCCGCGGCGCGATTCACAGGTAAGCACGGAGCGGATGCGCACCGACTGCATTCCCGCTTCTTCGATCGCCTCGGCGGCCTCCTCATCGATCAGGTCGCCCGCCTTTGCCAGCCGTTGACCATCGATCGGGTCAACGATCTCCTCCAGTGCAACGGTTCCGACGATGCGGTCGCGCAGCGGCTCGATGATATCCTCGCCTTCCTTCAACGCTGACATCCCGAGTCCGAGGATCGTCCCGCAATCTTCCTCGCAGACGGTCACGTCCTGGGCCACATCCACCAGCCGACGCGTGAGGTATCCGGCGTCCGCAGTCTTGAGGGCCGTGTCCGCCAATCCTTTGCGGGCTCCGTGCGTCGAGATGAAGTACTCCAGCACGGTGAGGCCCTCACGGAAATTGGACAGGATGGGGCTCTCGATGATCTCGCCGATGCCGCCGGTCAGCTTCTTTTGCGGCTTCGCCATGAGCCCGCGCATACCGGCGAGCTGGCGGATCTGGTCGCGCGACCCCCGTGAGCCCGAGTCGAACATCATGTAGACCGGGTTGAAGCCACCGCGCGACTGTCTCAGAGCGACGACCATGGCGTCGGCGACGTCGTTGTTCGCGTGCGTCCAGGCGTCGATCACGCGGTTGTAGCGCTCGCCGTTGGATATCACGCCTCTCTCGTAAGCTTTGGTGAAGCGTTCGGTGTCGGCGCGCGCCGAGCCGATAATGTCGGCTTTGCGCGGCGGGATCTCGAGATCTTCGATCCCGATCGACGTTCCGCCGATGGTCGCGTACTTGAACCCGAAGTCCTTTAGATCGTCCAGGAAGTTGGTTGTACGCTTAAGCCCGACCTGCCGGTAGCAACGGAACACGAGTTCGGAGAGTGCGCCTTTGTTGATGGCCTGATTCACGAACCCGAGTTCGGCGGGTATGATGTCATTGAAGAGGGCGCGGCCGACCGTTGTCTTGTACCATCTGCCCTCGTGGCGGAAGTGAATGGGCGCGTGGTAGTCGACCGCCCCGTCCGCCTTGGTGAAGCAACCGTTGGCCAAAGCCAATTCGACCTCGTGGATCGCCGAGTAGCGCGGCGCCTTCTCGATCCGCTGTTCGAAGTCGTCGGGCAGCTTCATCAGATAGTGGATACCGAGCACCATGTCCTGGCTCGGCGTCGCGATCGGCTTGCCGTCCGACGGCTTCAGCACGTTGTTCGACGACAGCATGAGGACGCGACACTCGAGCTGCGCTTCGAAGGAGAGCGGTACGTGTACCGCCATCTGGTCACCGTCGAAGTCGGCGTTAAACGCCGCGCAGACCAGCGGGTGGATGCGGATCGCCTTTCCCTCGACGAGGACCGGCTCAAAGGCCTGAATTCCCAGTCGGTGCAGGGTCGGCGCCCGGTTGAGCAGCACGGGATGGTCCCTGATGATGTCCTCGAGGACCTCGTAGACCCGCGGGTCGTCACCACGCTCGACGATCTTCTTGGCGCGCTTGACCGTCTCGGCCTCACCGCGCCGCTCCAGCTCGTGGATGATGAACGGGCGGAAGAGCTCGACGGCCATTACCTTGGGCAGGCCGCACTGGTGCAGCTTGAGTTCCGGTCCCACGACGATCACCGAGCGACCGGAGTAGTCGACTCGCTTGCCGAGCAAGTTCTGGCGGAAGCGGCCCTGCTTGCCCTTGAGCATGTCGGAGAGCGCCTTGAGCGGCCGCTTGCCGCGCCCCCGGATCGCCTTACCGCGGCGTCCGTTGTCGAACAGGGCGTCGACCGCCTCCTGCAACATGCGCTTCTCGTTCCGTAGGATGACCTCGGGCGCTCTCATTTCCATCAGCTTCTTCAACCGGTTGTTGCGGTTGATGACGCGCCTATAGAGGTCGTTGAGGTCGGATGTCGCGAAGCGGCCGCCGTCGAGCGGTACCAGGGGGCGCAGGTCGGGCGGTAGCACCGGGATGACGTCCATCACCATCCACTCCGGATGGTTGCGGCGTTCCGGGTCGTTATCGCTATTGCGGAATGCGTCCACCACCTTCAACCGCTTGAGGTGCTGCTTCTTGCGGTGCTGGCTGGTTTCGGTTGCCACTTTGCGACGAAGGTCCTTCGCCACCTCGTCCACGTCGACCTGCCTGAGAAGCTCGCGCACTCCATCGGCACCGATCTCGGCGTGGAAATTGCTGTCGCCGTCCTCCTTCGCTTGCACCTTGAGTTCGTAGTACTCCTCCTCTTCGAGGAGCTGCTTGGCCTTGACCTTCTGCTTACCCGGCTTCACCACCACGTAGTTCGCGTAGTAGATGATCTTTTCCAAGTCGCGCAGCGTCATGCCGAGCAAGTAGCCCATCTGCGAAGGCAGCGTCTTGAAGAACCAGATGTGGGCTACCGGGACGGCGAGCTCGATATGTCCCATCCGCTCACGGCGCACCTTGGAGAGTGTCACCTCCACGCCGCACTTGTCGCAGATGTGGCCGCGGTAGCGAATTCGCTTGAACTTTCCGCAGTGGCACTCCCAGTCCTTGACCGGGCCGAAGATGCGCTCGCAGAACAGACCATCCCGCTCCGGCTTGAACGACCGGTAGTTGATGGTCTCCGGCTTCGTCACCTCGCCGTAGCTCATCGACCTGATCTGTTCCGGCGAAGCGATCTTCAGCTGGATGAAGTCGAACTCCGTAGGACGAGTCTCGCGGTGCCTTGGGAAGTCGATCATGTCTATCCTCTAGAATCCAGGGCTCTCTTAGATCCCTTCGTCACTTTCACCGAGCTCTACACTGAGACCCAGCGACTGAAGCTCCTTGACCAACACGTTGAAGCTCTCGGGAATGCCGGGGTCGGGCAGGTTGTCGCCTTTCACGATTGCCTCATAGGCGCGCGAACGGCCGGACACGTCGTCCGACTTGACCGTCAGCATCTCCTGAAGCGTGTGCGC
>JASFTI010000148.1:0-8171 GCA_050053635.1 Gemmatimonadales bacterium | reverse complement strand
GCTGCTTGAGTCGGCTGACGATCTCATCGGTGATGCCGGCACAGAGATGCTCCATTACCGCGTCGCCGGTGCGGTTCTCGATCGGCATCACGGCGACCGAGTCGATGAACCGCAGGTTCGCGAACGCGGCGAGCGGGTCCGGCCGGCGCCAGGGACGCCAGACCGCGACGATAATAATCGCCAGCACGAGCAACACGGCGGCCCGCAGAGACCATCCTCTCAGGACGTCACGCTTGGGCCCAGCTTCCGCCAGGCGAGGTTCGGGAGCTGCGTCGCTCGTCTTCACTCGTCCCAGATGTTGTGTCGCTTATGGGGCTAAAGTCGCTCGGCGAGCTTAAGATGTGGCTTCGACTGGCAATGAGCAATTCGCGGGTCAGCGATCGGCGTCGCGCTCGAGCGCCCGTCGCAGCCTGGCGAGGTACTCATCGCTGAGCCGGCCCATCGGAAAGAGCGACACGCCGGCGGCGCCCGCAGTGCGGGCGAGCCGTACCGCTTCGCCCAGGTCCTCCGGCGTCAGGCTCGGCAGGTATAGCCCGCTGTACAGTGGTGTGGACCCGGCCAGCGCATCGACACCTTCGCGGGTCGCCGTCCCGATCCACGCCAGCTCTTCCTCGTAGAACTCGTGGTAGATCATCGGGAAGAAGGCGTCGAGCGGCCATTCGTCCCAGGCCTGGCGCACCAACTTGCGGGCTACGGTCGGGGTGGGGAAGACCGCCGCACTGATCGGCACCCCGTGAGCGTGGACGGCCTCAGCCAGAACCTCGACTAGCCTCGTGACGCTGTCCCAGCGGAACTCGCGCCACGCCACGTCCTCCGTCGGATCGGGTAGCTCCAGTGGGTCGACCCCGGTCTGCTCGCGGAACGTTTCGCGGCATACGTCGCAGTAACAGAAATCGTACTCGGGATACTCGCGATCCTGTATGAGGTTGTACTTCGACCAGAGTCCCACCGGCAAGATCACGTCGGAGTGGCGAACGTAGTCCAGGTGCACCCCATCGATGGTCGGCTGCCGCGCCAGCTCCTCGACCACGCCGCGCAAGTAGTCGCGGACCGATGGGCGTGTGGGGCAAAGCCACTTGTAGTAGCCGACATAGGGCTGCTTCTCGAGAGTTGATTCGCCGTTGCGACTCACGGTGAACCACTCGGGGTGATGCTCCTTCACCCAGGTGTCGCCGCTCCGGTTGAGCGTCCAGATCCAGCGATGGAACTCGAGGCCCTCCCTGTGCGCCGCCTCCGCTAAAGTCTCTGCGTCTCCGCCGCTTACCAGGACACCGTCGATTCCTGCTCTCTTGATGCGTCCGAAACGACGGCGCCATTCGTCGGATGTCACCTCACCGCCGCCATGGACCCACGTCCAGTTCCTCATCGCCGGGGGCGAGCTTTCCCGTTCGGAGCAGCAGAGGGTGGTAGTCGGCAGGATGCCCAGCCCGGCCGCCGTCGCGCCCAGCCGTTCGAGGAATTCGCGCCGCTTCATGCCCCAGACTCCACCGTTACTCGCTCCAGATTCTACCGTCCTGGCGAATGTGCCAGATCGCCCCGCCGTCGCCGGCCCCCCTCGCCTCGAAACCCCCGGCTGTGAGGGCGAGCGCGAGTCGGTAGGGCGATCTGGCCGGCCCCGCGAAATCGACGCCCAGCTCCCCCAGGTCCGCCGTGTATCTCTCGTGGCTCCTATAATATGAGCGCTGGGCGTAGTAGACCCGTCTGAGCGCCCAGCGCACGTCCTCGTCTGGCGGCGGTCGGTGGGGAACGTCCCCCTTTCCGGCCACGGTATCGCTGAACTGCACGATCCCCCACATCTCCGGCATATGCATGTTCACCGCGCCATGCGGCGACCAGACCCAATTACGCTCCGGCAGCGGCCGTCCTTGGCCCATCGCCTTCCGGTAACCGCCGCCGGTTTCCTCCAGCTGCCACTGCACGCGGGAGAAGTTGAGGCGCCAGTGTTCGCCGTCGCGGGGCCGGCGGTGGTCGGGCGCGTAATCGACGAGAGCGCTCCAGGGGATCGCCAGCTCGACAGTCCAGCCCTGGTCGCGGTCCGAGGGATCGTTGACCGTACCGTGGACCGAGACCGCGGAGCGCAGTCCGGCGATGTCCCACTCCGATTGCGCCTTCCCTCCGTCTCGATAGGGCTTGGCCAGGAACAGGTCCCAGACGGTGCCGAGCGCGTTGACCTCGAGCTCGTAGTAGTTGTGCGTGTCGCCGTCCGGGTCGATGAACACCTCGAAGTCATTCTCGCGGTAGATGACCGCATCGCGTTCGGTCAGCGTCGCCCACACGTGGGGCTCCTCCAGCTCGGCCCCGATGTACAAGGACTCGTCGTCCCACAGCATTTTGAAGCGCGTCCGCCACCGGGGTACAGGCCGCTCGTACCCCTCGATGTCGACGAACGTCTCGCTCCACTCCGCCGCCGCCCAGCCTGGCTCGTCGAGCCGCCCGTCGACCGCGATTCGACCCGCCACTCGATGACAGATGTGGTGACGGAGTTCCGCTGCCGCCGGGTACGACGTACGCGCCTCCGTCTCGATCTCCCTTTCCGCGCCCTGACTCCCGCAGGCTGCCGCGGACAGCACGGCGAGGACAAGTCGCGTGCTGGAAATCAGTTTTGACCTTGCGATCTTCATCGATATCGGAATGTCTCGTCCACGTTGGCCGCTAAGATAACATAACGATGCCGGATCGTGGGGCGGCCCGCCGACTCCAGCAGCCGGCGAGGGCCGTCGACGGCTTGCTGCAGAAGATGCTCGACATGAACATGCAGTTCTTGGCGCTACAGAATCAGATGCAGATGGAGAGCCGGCAGTACAACGCGGTGAGCAACGCCCTCAAGGTCCGCCACTACACGGCGATGGCCGCGATCAGAAACATGAAGTAGTCGTCAGACGAAACGCGCGATCGGCGAGCTGAGCGGCAACCAGATCCCGGCGCGCTAGGCGGGAGTGATCAGCGCTATCACGATCGCCAGGAGGGCAACCGCCAGCTGCAAGACCCTCAACGCTGGGTGCTCCCAAAAGTCGGGTAACACGATCGACCACCTCCCTGAAGCACGGATTGGCTGCGCCTTCTCATAGGGCAGGCTGCGTGCCAGACGGGATGGCCGCTCGCCAGGCCAAAACGCCGCCAGTCTGTAGGCCTTCGCTGTTCGGATCCGACACGCGTGCGTTCGCGAAACGAACAGTGACGATCAAGAGGCTCATGCCGATTGGGTCGCCGCGGCCGTGGTGAGCAGATGTTCGATTCCGGCACTACCGCGTCCGCTATTGAACAGGCGGCGGCGGGACTCGTGGTAGCCTGTCGGGTCGCAGAGGATGGCGGAGCTCGTAACTCATTACATGAAGGTTACTTACAACACTGGCGCGCGATGTGGTTGCCGGGCATGCCGCTTGCCACAAGGATGTTCGATAGCCCGATCGATCATCAACCCGAGGTGGAGGCCTGGCGATGGGGCTTTGGCAGGACATCCGTCACGGCGCTCGCTCACTGGTCCGGGCGCCGGGCTTCAGCGTCGTCGTCGTTCTGATACTCGCCGTTGGGATCGGTGCCAACGTGGCCATGTTCAGCATCATGGAGATGACCATGATCCGGCCGCTCCCCTACCCGGAGCCCGAGCGGTTGGTGCTGGGCCGAGCGACGTTCAACGGGAACGTAAACCAGACGGCGTCGGCGCCCGACTACTGGGACTATCGGGACCTCAGCACGTCGTTCGAGCAGCTCGCCGCTTTCTGGGGGTTCACGCGTAGCCATACGATAACCGGTGGCGACCGACCGGAGCGCGTTTCCGGCATCATAGCGAGCATAGACCTGTTCCCGGCGCTCGGTATCGAACCGACCGTGGGTAGGAATTTTCTCCCCGCCGAGGCCACAGTGAACGGTTCTCCAGTCGTGATCGTCAGCCACCGCTACTGGATGCGCCGCTACGGCGGTTCACCGGATGCGATCGGCAGCACGCTGGTCCTCGACGGCCTATCGTACGAGATCGTCGGCGTGATGCCCGCCGGCTTCAGCTTCTACTTCAATGACGTTGACGTCTGGCGTCCCATGCGGCCCGACTCCGACTACATCGGCGCCCGGCGTTTCCACAACTGGACCATGCTGGGCAGGCTCGAGCCCGGCGTATCTATCGAGCAAGCGCAGGCCGAGGTTGATGTCATCTCGGCGCAGCTGGAAGCTGAATACCCCGATTCCAACCGCGGCAAGGCGCTGCTGCTTACGCCGCTGCAGGGAGCGCTGGTCGAGGGTTACCGTCAGAACCTGTTGCTGGTGATGGGCGCGGTGGCACTCGTGCTCCTCATCGCCTGCGGCAATGTCGCGGGGCTGCTGCTCGCCCGCGGCTCGACGCGGCGCAGCGAGTTGTCGGTGCGCTCGGCGCTCGGCGCCTCCGGAGCGCGTCTCGCCCGCCTGCTTGTCGCTGAGAGCCTGGTGATGGCGGTGGCCGGCGGTGTTCTAGGGACGTTGATCGCCGTCTGGCTCCAGGGGGCGTTCCTTCAATTGCTGGCGATCGAACCTGGCGCTGTCGGGACGGGCGTGCCCATCCCGGTACTGCTCTTCGCCCTCGCCGTTTCCCTGTTCACCGGTCTGCTGGCCGGGGTCGCGCCGGCGATTCGTGCATCGCGGGATGACTTGTGGGCTGATCTCAAGTCGGGAGTGAGGACCACCGACGCCGGCGGTACCCGATTCCGCAGCGGCCTGGTCGTCGCACAGGTCGCGGTGTCCGTCGTGCTTCTGGTCGGCGCCGGGCTGCTGATCCGCAGCTTCGACCGCGTTACCGGTATCGACCCGGGCTTCGAGACGCGCAACTTGCTGACCGCTGAGATCCGGCTCCCGGCGACGGGCTATGCCGAGGGAGAACGACGGGTCCAGTTCTACACGCGCCTGGCGGAGAACGTCCGCGCGATCCCCGGCGTCGAAGATGTCGCCCTCGCCAGCCAGCTGCCGTTCCGCGATCCCGGGAACAACATCTACATCTGGGCGGCCGATAACCCGCCGCTCGACCCGGCCGATGTACTGTCGGCCTATACGCGGACGGTGTACCCCGGCTATTTCGAGGCGATGGGAATGCCCTTGCTCACGGGACGCGGGATAGCGCAGACCGACGGCGGCGGTGCACCTCCGGTGATGGTGATCAGCCAGGCCATGGCGGATACGCTGTTCCCCGGTCAGGACCCCGTCGGCCGCCAGGTCGTAGTGGATTTCGGGCGGGAGGTCAGCATCGAGGTCGTCGGCGTTGTCGGTAACGTCAAGATGAACACGCTGCTTACGTCGCGACTGATGGCCTTCTACACGTCCTACCTGCAGATGCCCATGCTGACAATGCGGGTTGCTGTGCGGACGACGGTGAGACCGGAGGCTGTATCCAGGGCGCTACGCCAGGCCGTCTGGAGCCTGGACAGAAACATCCCGGTCGCCGATCTAGCGACGATGGACGGGTTGATTTCGCGCACCTTGTCGACGCGAAGGATCAGGACCGTCGCACTGATTCTCTTTGCGGGCGTCGCCATGCTGTTAGCGACAGTCGGCCTGTACGGAGTGCTGGCCTACTACGTGACCCGGCGCTTCCACGAGATCGGCATCAGGGTCGCGCTCGGCGCCGCTGGCAGCGACATAGTGGAGCTGGTCCTGAGGCGCGGAATCGTGCTCGTGACCGTGGGGCTGGTTCTCGGCTTACTCGGTGCCTGGGGTATGACGCGACTCATCGAAGAGCTGCTTTATCAAGTCGAGCCCACCGACCCGCTCACCTTTGTGCTGGTGAGCGTCTTCTTTGCGCTCGTCGCGGTCCTGGCCTGCCTACTGCCGGCATGGCGCGCCCTGCGCGTCGATCCGCTGATCGCGCTGCAGGCGGAATAGCAGAGAGGGCGCGGCCGTCCCTCGCCCCTCACCGGACGGCCGCGCCCTCGTCCACACCGGTACCAGGATCTATTACCAGGAGGATAGGTGAGGGGCGAACACCGTAAAGTCGGTCGTCACCAGCTTCGCCTCCATCTCCTCGCGCAGTTCCGCCGGGATGCCGGGCGAATCGAGCAGTCGCTCGGCCCGGATCGTGTACCAGCGAGCATAACCCTCGGCGCCCGCCAGGAGAGCCATGTGGGCCGCGTCAGCGGTCGCAGAGAACTCTGCCAGCAGTTCGCCGCCGACAGCGGCCTCGTCGGCCAGCTGCTCGAGGGTCTTCGCCGCAGCTCGGAAGTTCCCGGCGAAGAACTGTGCGTTGGCTATGCGCCTGAGCTCCACGACGGGCACTTTGCCTTGGGCGCGGACGAGTTCCGCGGCGACACCGTACGCATCCATCGCCGCACCGAAGGAGCCGGCGCTGGCCAAGCGGTCACCCACCGTGAGCTGCGAATGAGCCATCATGGCGACCACGGGCGACCGTTCCAGCCTACCGTCTACCGTCAGCATGTAGGGTGCCGACGCGGTGAGTATTCCGGTCGCCGCCAGAAATAACGCGCTCGAAGCGAAGATCTTTTTTGACCACATGTCGTCTCTCCCCATCTCTATATCAAATGCCTGGAGGCGTGAAGGTGAACGTGATCGGCATGGCGATCCACACCGGGACATGCTTGTCCAAGTGAATCGCCGGCTCGAACTCGAATTCCATCATCGCCGCAATCGCCGCGCGATCGAGTTCCTCGTAGCCGGAAGACTCACCAACCACGCATTTCTGCACGACGCCCGCCATGTCGATAAACGCCAACAGCCTCGTCGTCCCGCCAATCCCCGCTTGCCTCATTATAGGTGGGTACTTCTGGCTGACGATTCGCTGGGCGCGCTCCGGGTCGATCAGTCTCGGTGCGACTGTGTAGGGCGTGAACACCGGCCGGTCGATCAACCGCTCCACGTCGGAGGGTGGCGGCGGCAGCGACTCCACCGGGTTCTCCTCGAACGTGGTGGGCGCGATAGTCACGTCCTCCTCGAGCTCGGTAGCCGCCACAACAGGTACCGCCGGCCGTGGGATCTGCTCGGGTGGCGGCGGAATGTCTATCTCGGGCGGCAACTCGATCGCTTCGAATTCCATTACCCCGAAGGAGACATCTGCTGCGGTCAGGGTCGGGAAGAACCGGATGACACCGAAGTGGACTACGGTGGCGAGGATAATGCCCCCCCACAGGCAGGCGTTACATCGCTCCTTGAACCTATCGTTGGCAGTCTCGTGGTGGGTAGCTGAGAGGGCCCCACGCTTCTTGCCTTGAAATACTGCCATTCCTGGACCTCCTGTCGATCCAGGGCAGCAAGTATAGGCCTACAGTCCCTCCCGGTCGGCTTATCTTTCCCTACGTAGTTAGACAGCAGGAAGGTTTCAAAGGTTGGCTCGGTTCCCAGAGCCTGGGCGGCGCCAGTTGGCGATCAGAAGTTCCGGGCGGTTGACGGTGGGCCTACTGCCTACTGCCTGCTGCTCACCGTATTTGGTCCAGCGCCCGCTCCCCGCCCCAACGGGCGACGATCTGGTCATCGTACTCGTCGGCGGTACGCGCGACGTGAATGACCGAGGATTCTAGTTCTTTCTGATCACAGGTCGAGCCGACGATAGAGTGCTCGAAAATAATGTCACCTTCGTCGTCGATGCCGAACGCACCAAAGCGCATACCCGCGTTTTCCTCCAGCAGGAATCGCATCAGCTCGGCGCTGAGCTCCGTGCCGGTTACGACGTACGCACGGGTCGTGATGATCGCGTCGTGATCGCCCCACGGAAAGACGCCTACTTGTGCGAAGGCCGAACCGTGCATCACACCGAGGATCGGCTTGTCCGGTTTGCGCAGGACCGAACCGCCGAATAGGTCGGTGACCCACGGCGCCACTTTCTCGTAGCACGCTTTCTGTGCTTGCGTCTCGAATTCCATCCCGGTTGTCCCTCCCGCTGCATGGGGCCTTCGGGCGCGGAACGGCGGCCAGCCTCACCGTCGACAAAAGATCGCCGGTTTACGATGGTGCCTGGGACCTCGGCGGGCAATACGTCCCCGCCGCAACGGTCGGACCTGTATATGCATCTGGGATGACGGGGGAATGCATCGGCGCGCGATCCGGCGCCTCTCTGGCTTTCTTGATAGCCTCGGTGCGGCCGAGCATATTACCCGAACATCAGAGGTAGCCGATGAACGACAAACCTTCGCGATTCGCCGCATTCGTTGCCGAGCTGGGACGCCGGCACGTGGGACGCGTCGCCATCGCCTACGCGGCGGTCG
>JASFTI010000147.1:0-8184 GCA_050053635.1 Gemmatimonadales bacterium | reverse complement strand
CTGCTCTGCCGGACCAGCGGCTCTACGTGATAGCCGCCGCGCCCATCCCACCGGGCTCGTATCTGGTCCGCGTGTATGGGCTGCTCAATCTGAGCGGCCTGGAAGCCGATAGCGAGATAACGTTCGAGCAGCCCGAGCCGGAGCCACCGCCCGAACCGCTGGAGGCGGAAGAGCCGCCCGAGATTCCGCCCGACACGGCGGGCGCCGGGGTGAGGGAACGGTGAACGACGCGCGACGCGGGTTGCCGGCCGTCGACGCGCTGCTCGGCTCGCCCGAGCTCGCCGAGCTACTCGACGCGTGGCCCCGCTCGCTGGTCGTCGCCTCGCTGCGACGCACGCTCGACGGCTTTCGCGGTGAGCTTCAGGCGGGCGACCGTGCTGCCGCGCCGGAGGCGCGCGAGATCGTCGATGCGGCGCGCCGCCAGCTGCTGGCCGGCGACGCGCCCTCGCTTCGCCACCTGATCAACGCCACCGGCATCCCCTTGCATACGAACCTGGGCCGTGCGCCACTTCCGGAGGCCGCTTGGGCCGCACTCGATGCCGTCTCCCGCGGGTACAGCAATCTGGAGTTCGATCTCGAGGCCGGCGCACGCGGCTCACGACACGATCACTGTGGAGCGATCCTCGCCGAGCTCACGGGGGCCGGCGCGGCGCTCGTGGTGAACAACAACGCCGCCGCGGTTGTGCTCGCTCTTAACGAGCTTGCCGAGGGCCGCGAGGTCATCGTCTCACGCGGCGAGCTGGTCGAGATCGGCGAGTCGTTCCGAGTACCCGAGATCGTAGCGAAGAGCGGCGCCCGCATCGTCGAAGTCGGCGCTACGAACAGGACGCACGCTCGCGACTACGAGAAAGCGATCGGCCCGCACACCGGTGCGCTGCTCAAGGTTCACCGCTCCAACTTCCAGCAGGCGGGCTTCGTCAGCGAGGTCTCGATCGAGGAGCTGGCCGGGTTGGCTCGCCGTCACGGCGTGCCGGCGGTCCACGATCTCGGGTCCGGGATGCTTCCCGACGCTGAGCGCGCCTTTAGCTTTCCCTGGGAGCCTAACGTACGTGCCTCGGTCGACGCCGGTGCCGACCTCGTGACCTTCAGCGGCGACAAGCTGCTGGGCGGTCCGCAGGCCGGCGTGATCCTGGGACGCGCCGAGCTCGTGGCGCGCCTGCGTCGCAATCCGCTGCTCCGCGCCGTTCGCGTCGGTAAGTTGACGATCGCCGCGCTCGAGGCGACTCTCAAGCTCTGGCGCGATCTCGAGGCCGCAGCGACCGAGATCCCGGCGCTGGCGATGATCGGCGCCGAGCCGGCCAGCTTGCGGGAACGGGCCGAGCGTCTGGCGGAGGTTTTGCGCGAGCGCTGCCCGGACGGCGAGATCGAAGTGGCGGCCGACGTCGCCGAAGTCGGCGGCGGCTCGTACCCGGGTCTCCAGCTCGAGACCTGGGTCTTGCGTATCGCCGTGCCCGGTCGATCCGAGCGCGAGCTCGAGTCGGCCTGCCGCAAGGCGCAACCCCCGGTCGTCGGGCGTGTGCGAGACGGCGCGCTCTGCCTCGACCCGCGGACGGTGCTACCACGCGAGGAAACCGAGTTCATCGATTCTGTGACCCAAGCGCTGAGGGGAGATGGATAGAGAACCGATCACCTGTCGCGCCGCCTTTCTCGATCGCGACGGCACGATCATCGAGGAGCGCGGCGATCTGGGTAATCCGGATGGCGTTGCCTTGATGCCCGGTGCCGCCGACGCGGTTCGCCGACTCAAGGATGCGGGCCTCGCTGTTGTGCTGGTGACCAACCAGTCGGGAATCGCTCGCGGCGTGTTCACCCAGCAGCAGTTCGACGCGGTCCAGCAGCGCATGCTCGAGCTGCTCGAGACGTCCGGGGCACACCTGGACGGCGTTTACTTTTGCCCGCACCATCCCGATGTGACAGGACCGTGCGACTGCCGCAAACCGGCCTCCGGAATGTACAGGCGGGCGGCAGAGGGGCTGTCCATCGACCTGGCTCGCTCTTTCTACGTCGGCGATCGCTGGCGCGACGTCGCCGTCACCCAGGAAGTGGGGGGAACGCCGCTGCTGCTGGCGACCGGTGCCGGTGGACAGGGCGCGCCGGACGGGTTCGAGAGGATCACGGACCTGGCCGACGCGGCTGACATAATTGTCGCGAGTCTTGACGGGCATCGGCAGTGAAGAACTATTTCAATATTCGACACTCGACAATCAACGCCCAGGTGGTCAACGTTTATTCAGCAGCCAAATTCCAAGGTCCAACGTCCGACTATCAACATTCTGAGTCGCTAGACTCGGTCCTTGACGCTCGAGTCCTGCTTGGCTGCACGGACATTGAGTACCGGATACTGGATACTGTGAGAATCGGAGGCGTGTCGTGTCCAAAACTCCGAGAGTAGCCGTCTTCGCGTCCGGTGGCGGGTCCAACCTGCAGTCGCTGCTCGATACCTTCGGCGGGCCCGACGGCGGACCTGATCCCGCCTGTCGCATCGCACTCGTGATCAGCGACCGGCCCGACGTCGGGGCGCTGGAGCGGGCGGACAAGTTCGGTGTGCCGAAGGCGGTGGTTCGCCCAAAAGAGTACGAGGGCAGGGAGGCGTTTGGAGAGGCGCTACTCGAACTGCTGGGCGCCCACGACATCGATGTCATCGCCTTGGCCGGTTACCTGAAGCTCGTGCCCGAGAACGTCGTCGGTGCCTTCCGCGGGAAGATCATCAACATCCACCCGGGACCGCTGCCGACCTTCGGCGGCTCCGGCATGTGGGGTCACCACGTGCACGAGGCGGTACTCGAGTCCGGTGTCGCCGTGTCGGGCCCCACGATCCACTTCGTCGACGAGCGCTACGATACCGGGCCGATCATCGCCCAGTGGCCCGTACCGGTGCTCCCCGGCGACACCGCCGACTCGCTCGCCGCCCGCGTCCTCAAGTACGAGCATCGGCTCTATCCCGCCGTACTCGGCGCCCTCGCCCGCGGCGAAATCGAGCAGCTGCCCGACGGCCGGGTGCGGAAGAGCGGCTTCGTCACCGGAGATGTCGGATTTCAGTTGACAGATGAGGCGGCCTGCCTCGATAGCATAGGGCCGGCCTGGAAACGCTGAACCAGGAGGAGGGGACTTTTGCCACGCGCCGTGCTGAGTGTCTACGACAAGACGGGCATCGTCGAGTTCGCCCGCGGGCTATCGGAACTCGGCTACCAGATCGTTTCCACCGGCGGTACCGCGCGCAAGCTGCGCGAGGCCGGGGTCGAGGTCACAGGGGTCAGCGACGTCACCGGCTTTCCCGAGATCATGGACGGTCGGGTGAAGACGCTGCACCCGGTCATCGCCGGCGGCATCCTGGCGCGCCGCGCCAACAAGAGCGACATGAAGGAGCTCGCCAGGCAGAAGATCGAGCCCATCGATGTCGTCGCCGTCAACCTCTATCCGTTCGAGGAGACCATCGCCAAGCCCGACGTGACGCTCGGCGATGCACTCGAGCAGATCGACATCGGCGGACCCACGATGCTGCGCGAGGCCGCCAAGAATCATCCCGACGTCACCGTGATCTGCGACCCGGCGGACTACGACGACGCGCTGGCCAAGCTCAAGACCGGCGACGTCGATCTCGAGTGGCGGCGCGCCCTCGCCGTCAAGGTCTTCCGTCACACCAGCGGCTACGATTCGGCCATCTCGCACTACCTGTCGAAGGGCGCCGGCGAATTTCCGCCCGACTTCTCCGTCCGGCTGCAGAAGATTCAGGACCTGCGCTACGGCGAGAACCCGGACCAGGCGGCGGCCTTCTATCGGATCGCCGATACGCCGAGTAGCCGCGGCATCGCCTCGCTGGTTCAGCACCACGGCAAGGAGCTCTCCTACAACAACATCCTCGACCTGGACGGGGCGCTGATGTCCGTAGCACCGTTCGCCCGCTCCCAGCGGCCGGCCTGTGCCGTCATCAAGCATACCACGCCCTGCGGCATCGCCGTCGGCGACACCGTGCTCCAGGCGTATCAGCGCGCCCTCTCCACCGACCCGACCAGCGCCTTCGGATCGGTCATCGCCTTCACCCACGAGCTCGACGGCGAGGCCGCCGAGTCGCTGGCCGAGCTGTTCGTCGAATGTGTCGTCGCGCCCGGCTTCAGCGACGCCGCGATGGAAACGCTGACCGCGAAGAAGAACCTCCGCATCCTAAGCTATCCCGTCGATGTCGCAGACTACCTCGCCGACCGCGGCCACCTCGAGGGCAACCTCGAGCTGCGTGGCGTCCCCGGCGCCGCGCTACTGCAAACGCGCTGCGAGCCGCCCTGGCCCGGCGAGGACGAGGGATGGCGCGTGGTGACGAAGCGCAAGCCGAACGATGATGAGATGCGCGACCTGCGGTTCGCTTGGGCCGCCATCTGGGGCGTCAAATCGAACGCGATTCTTCTGGCCCGCGATGAGATGGCGATCGGCATCGGCGCCGGTCAGATGAGCCGCGTCGATGCCTCGAAGCTCTCAGGCTTCAAGGCCCAGGAGGCCGGACACGACCCGAAGAAGGGGTGCGTCCTGGCGTCCGACGCCTTCTTCCCCTTCCGCGACGGCGTCGACGCCGCCGCCGAGGCCGGCGTCACGGCGATCGTCGAGCCCGGTGGCTCGATCCGCGACGACGAGGTCATCACCGCCGCCGACGAGCACAAGCTCGCCATGGTCTTTACCGGGCGTAGGCTGTTCAGGCACTAGCCGCGGCCCGACTCTCGGGTCGCTGTCGACGAGCTTCGTGACAACGCATCGGCCCCTCCCGCTGGGTCGGAAGGGGCCGAGATTGCCTCATCGAGCTACGCGTCACTTGTTGAAGCACGGGTCCGCGGAACTTGTGACAGTGATATAGCTGGTCCGCCAATGTCGGTCGTGTAGATGTCCTCACCCGGAGCCACGAAGGCGATCTTCGTACCATCGGGCGACCAAGCGGGCTCGTTGTCCCACGCCGGGTCGTTCGTCAGTCTTAGCGGGTTGGAGCCGTCGGGCTCGATCACGTAAATGTCCCACCTGTCTTCGCCGCGGAGGCTCTGGAAGGCGATCTGAATACCCTCGGGCGACGGGCCGTCAGGCGGTGGCGGGCCGTTCACCCCCGTCACATCGTCACAGCTCGTCGGATCGTTCGTTCGCTCCCGCCGCCCGAGGCTGCGCATCCCCCGCAACTCGGTTATCGTTGAGTGGATGAAGAAAACGGCGCGTGCCTATTACGCGGATCTCAAGGACGACTACTCCGCTAAGATCCGGCAGCTGGTGCCGAAGTACGACGAGATGGTCGAGTGCATCGTCCAGCTGCTGCGCCTTCGCGCTCCGCGCAGCGTGCTCGATATCGGTGCCGGGATCGGCAACGTCACCGCGCGGGTAGTCGAGAGTATTCCCGAGGCTCGCGTTACGGCTCTGGAGGCTTCGGACGAGATGTTTCGCGAAGCGCAGGCGAACCTGGAGCCCGCGGCCGACAGAGTACGGCTCGTCCATCAAGACATCGTCGATTTCGAGCCGCGTGAGCGCTACGACGCCGTCTTCACCAACCTGGTGTTGCACAACATCGCTCCGCACGACAGAAGGCGCGTCCTCGAGAAGCTGTACGACTGGCTGGAACCGGGGGGCACCTTTGTCTGGGGTGAGTACATACGTCATCCCGACGACCTGGTTCACCAGTACTTCATCGAGTACCGGAAGACCTTCGCCGGCGCCGCCGGCTGCTCGGAGGAACTGGTGCGGCAGAGCTTCGAGAAGGAGGCGACCGATGATCATCCCCCGAGCGTCGAGGACATGCTGAACGAGGGTCGCGCCGCCGGCTTCAGCCATGCCTTCCCCGTTTGGGCCCACGACACCTTCGCCGTTTGCTGTCTGCACAAGGCGGGACCTACAGACTGACCGCCCTACAGGAGGACAACTTGAAACCCGTAAGGCCGTTTCCGTTCCGTGTGATTTGCTGCCTGGCCCTCGGCTGGACCCTCTCCGCCGCGCTCGGCGGTGGTACAGCGGCCCTGGCGCAGGAGGGCGCGGCCGCAGCTCAGGTCGAGCCCGAGAAGGCGGCGGCGATCCGCCGGCTGCTCCAAGTCACGCAGGCCACCGAGCTCATGGTGACGTCGATCGAGACCTCGATGCCGGCCCAGCGAGCCGCCAACCCGGCGATACCGGATGTCTTCTGGGACGAATTCGCCGAGCGATTGCGACAGGACGTCGATCGCTTCATTGAGCTACTGGTCCCGCTGTACGACAAGTATCTGACGCTGGAAGAGATCCAGCAGCTCATCGCTTTCTACGAGACGCCGCTCGGCCAGCGGCTGGTGGAAGTACAGCCGACCCTTGCGGCGGAGAGTATGCTCGCGGGGCAGCAGTGGGGTGCGCGCCTGGGCATGGAAGTGGCGGCGGACCTCGCGAAGCGGGGGATCGTTATCCCGCGCTCATAGCCCATGTCACTCGGCTACAGGTTTCTTGATCGAGGCTCGTTCCCGGCGGTGTACCGCACCTTCGTCCGGGCCTTCTCCGACTACGCCCTCGACATGAGCTACATGACCGAGGAGCGGATGCTCAATCGAGCCGTGAAGAACGGTATCGAGTTCGAGTCGTCGGTCGGCGCCCACTCCACCGAGGGCATGGTTGGATTCACGCTGATCGGCCTCGATCGATGGAAGGGCGCGCCGGCGGCTTTCGATATCGGTACCGGCGTCATCGAACGGTACCGCGGGCTGGGAGTGGCCAAGGCGATGTTCGATCTCGCGGTACCTCGGCTGAGGGAGAAGGGGGTGAAGCGGTTCGTACTCGAGGTACTGCAGGGGAACGAGGCCGCGACCAAGGCCTACCTGAAATCGGGCTTCGAGATCGTGCGTGAGTTCGACTGTTTCCGGTTGGAACTCGGCGACACCGCGATCCCCCCTGCGGTGAAGGATGACCAGGATGACCTCGAGATCAGAAGTGTCGGTCGGGATCGCCTTTCGACCTTCGCTGAAGCGCTGGACTGGGAACCGTCCTGGGAAAACAGTTTCGCCTCCATACGGCGGATTCCCGACCGGGTGCTGCCCTACGAGGCGAGCCGTGAGGGGCGGCCCACCGGTCTGCTGGTCTACTACCCCGGGATGAGCTGGATCATGACCCTGCTGGTCAAGCGGGCCGAGCGCCGGCGTGGCATCGCGAGCCGGTTGGTCAGGCACCTGATCGAAGTCATCCGGGATCGGGAGTCGGACGTCAGGGTGGTGAACGTGCAGCGGGATGATGACGGTACCCAGGACTTGCTGACCGGCCTCGGTTTTCGCCGCTATGTCAGCCAGTACGAGATGGAGCTTCAGTTGTAGAGAAGGCTCAGGCTAGTCCCCGCCTCTCATCCGATCCCGAATCTGCTCCAGCATCGCGACCGCGTTCGTGTTGTCCGGGTTGAGCTCCAGCGATCTCTCGTAGTTCTCGATCGCCAATTCCACCTCACCCGCCTCCATGTACGCCTCACCGAGGCTGTCGTAGGGGTTCCAGGCGTCGGGGTATTCCTCGACGTTCAGCTTGAAGATCTCGATCGCGTCGCTGATCCGGTCGCCTCGCAAAAGCCGATAGCCCAGCATGTTGAGTATGAATTCGTGGAAGGCTTCCGGGGGGTGGCTGGCCTTCAGTTCCCGGTACATCGCGATGCCAGCCTCCACACCCTGCTCCTCGATGGCTTGCCAGACGGCCTCTCGCACCACGCGCGTCGGCGCGTCGTAGCTTTCGTAGTCCAGCCATGTGACCGCCGGGTGTTCGCCGCCCACCGTTTCCTCAAGCAGCGCCCCGAGTATGGCGTGCCCGTTCTGGCTGTTGGTGAACCATACGACGCCTACACCGCGTTCCGGGTATGTCAGTGTGTAGGCCTTGTAGCCCGAGTTGTCGCCCCAATGCCAGAACCCACGCCCGTTCTCGTTATCCTGTAAACCGATGCCCAGGCCCCAGGTCACCCCGCTGTCCACCTCGATCTGCGGTGACAGCATCGCGGCCGCCATCCCCTCGCTCAGCAGCGTCCCGTGCATCGCCGCGATCATGAAGCGGGCGAAGTCGAGCGCCGTTGTATGGAGTGTGGCGGCGGCGTGTCCGCGGCCAGCTTCCGGTTTCCCCTTCCGCGTCACCTCACCGTCCGCGTTGTGGGGCAGCGCCAGGCTCGCCTCGAACCGCTCGTCCCAGATGTAGCTGCTGTTGGTCATCCCCAGCGGCTCGAAGACCAGTCTCTCCATCAGC
>JASFTI010000146.1:0-8219 GCA_050053635.1 Gemmatimonadales bacterium | reverse complement strand
CGCTGGCGCTACTGGGACTCTGGCTCAGCCGTACCGCGGAGCGCTCGGGGGAAGAGCTGCTACGCGCGCGCCTGGGTAGCTCGCTCGGCCAGGTCGTCGACGAGATCGGTCTGCGCTGGCTGAGCAGACGCTCGCAGCTGCTCCGGCTGGCCGAGTGCTCCGCGGTTCAAACTGCCCTGCGTGAGGATTCTCCCTCGCAGGGCGCAGAAAACGCGGCGCAGGCCGAGCTGGAGGATCTGTTCGCGGGGATGCGTGATGCGGTCGAGTCGGCGACGGTCGAGGACGCCGGTGGCGCGGTGCGCTGGCGCGTGCCGGCCGACGGGGCCGCGACGGCGGGGGCCACCGCCCTTTCCAACCCGGCGCTCCCCGTTCGCCTCGGGATCTATGACAACGCCACGGGCGAGCAACTGGGCAGCCTGGAGGCGCGCGTTTCAATGAGCAGCCTGCTCCCCGGCGGTGCCGCCTGGGGCGGTGTGAGCGGCTCGGTGCTCGCCGTCTTCGATCGTAGCACCGGTGCCTCGCTTCTGCCCCTATCCATCGATCCGGCGCTGTTCGCCCGCGGGTCGTTCGTCTGGGGCGAGGAGCCGTGGCTGACGGTGCGGCACACGTTGCACGAGCCGCCCATGGACCTGGTGCTGGCGGCGCCGCTGACCCCGTTCACCGAACCGTTCCAGCGAGCGGCGCAACGTAACCTCTATATCGTGGCGGTGGTCGCGATCGCCGTCGTCGCGCTGGCGACGCTGCTGACGAGGCGTACGACGCGGGCGCTGGTGCGATTGGCTGGCGCCGCCGAGGCGGTCTCGGAAGGCGATCTCGAGCGGCGCGTCGAGGACGCGCCGGCCGACGAGGTCGGTCGCGTCGCCCGCGCCTTCAACTCGATGACCGAGAGCCTGCGCCGCACGCTCCGCGAGCTCTCAGAGCGCCAGGCGCTGGCCGCAGTCGGCGAGTTCGCGGCGTCGCTGGCTCATGAAGTGCGCAACCCGCTGACATCGATTCGCGTCGATCTGCAGCGCGTCGAGGAGAAGCTGCCCGAGGAATCGGATGCACGCGACCTGCTGGGCCGCGCCCTCGGCGAGATCGAGCGCGTCGACCGCTCGGTGACCGGCGCGCTGCGCGTGGCGCGCAGCGGCAGCGTCACCCTCGAACCGGTCGATATCCGCGGGCCGCTCGAGGCCGCGATCCACAGCGCCGAGCCCGAGTTGAAGGCGCACGGCGGGACACTCGAGAGCGAGCTTGGAGGGGCCGATCCGCTGTGGGTGAAAGGAGACGCGCCGGCTCTCGAACAGCTCTTCCTCAACCTGCTGCTCAACGCGGCCCAGGCGCTGGACCAGGGTGGGCGCGTCGAGGTCACCGTCGGCCGCTATCCGGGTGGCGTGTCGATCTCGATTCGCGACACGGGACGCGGCATCCCGCTGGAGAACATCGAGCGGGTCGTCGAGCCCTTCTTCTCCACCCGGCCCGAGGGTACGGGGCTCGGGCTCGCCATCGCCCAGCGGATCGCCACCGCGCACGGCGGCGAGCTGGAGATCGTGAGCACGCCGGGCGCGGGCACCACGGTGCGGCTGCGGCTACCCCAGGCAACGCGACCGTAGCGGGTCGTAATATCGCCAATCAGGTCTCACGGAGGATATCCGAATGAAGAGGGCGACGCGCGCTGTGAGTATCGCGTTCATCCTGTGCTGTGTGACGCTGGTATCTGCGCGGCGCCAGCCGCTCGACCGCCGCGCCGACCGGCAGGCTGCGGCGCCGTTCGAGGCAACCGACGCAGTGCTGAGCCGCGCGACGGAGGTCATGCGGATGGTACTGAGCGATCCGCGGGCTCTGAGCGATCTGAGTCCCTCGTTTCGAGTGGGAGAGCCGTACCTCGACCCGCAGTACGGCGTGGCGGCCGACTACGCCGCCTGGCGCGACTACCGCGTCGCCTACGAGGCCTCGGTCGACGAGCACTACCGGCTCGAGCGCCTCGAGCTGGAGCGGCGAACGGGTGAGGACCCGGCGAACGCGGCCAGGCTGCTGGACGGTTGGGCGCGCCGGATCGAGACGGCCGAGTCGCCCTCGGAACTCGCCGCGGCCGGTCTGGAGGCGGCGGACATCCCGGTCTCCGAGGCCGTTGCGTTGGACGACTATGAGAGCGCGGTGGACGCCCTGGACGCCGCGGCGCGCGCCGCCCACGCGATCCTCGATGGAGAGGCGCTCGCCGCGCTCGACGATGAGGGACGAGAGCTGCTTGCTTTTCTGGTACGATATATCGCGATGACGGGCGGCACCTATCGGGCGAGCTCGCTCGATGCGCCGCCACACAATTGGGGTTTGAACGACTCACACAAGAGATTCGCTCCCGGCGCCGCAAAGACGCCTCTCGGCCTCGCTGTCCCCGAAGCGCTATCCAGCGTGACATCCATCTACCACTTCTATCGCTCGCTGGCGGGCTACGACCTGGACACCAACGGCGTGAGTGGAGATGAGCGAGAGTGGACCGGTAGCCACAGGACGTTCACGGGGCTGCATGTCGATCTGGCCGCGACCGCTCGCGGTCTAGCGGTGCTTCTCCCCATGCTGGAAGAGGGTTTCCTCGCAGGGCTGGAGCGTGAGTTGGCTGAGGCCGCGAGCCCGGCGCGTGTACCGGGTGTGGAGGGAGACGTGCTCGTCCAGCGGACGACCGAGTATGGCGACCTCATCATCGGTGGCCCCGGGCCCAACAGGTACGCGACCACGCAGGCGGCGGTAATCGTGGATGTGGGCGGCGACGATATCTACGAGGTCGATTACGATCTCGAGCGTTTGGGCCTGTACCCGCTGAGGGTCGTCATCGACCTGCGGGGCAACGACGTCTATACCCATGGGGAACCGGTCGGTCCTGGCGCGGGCGTCTTCGGCCTCGGCATCCTTGTGGACCGCGAGGGTGACGACATCTACACGCAGGGGGTGGACCCAGCGCGCGGCCGCGACCGCACGGCGCTCCTCGAAGACGCACCGACCTCGAGCCGGGAGGCAGCACCCGATATTCGGGTAGTCGATCCCGAACGCGTTTACGGCGGCGCGGAGCCGGGGAGCCTCGACGGCGGGTTCTCGTACGGCGCGGCGCTCTTCGGCATCGGCCTGCACATCGATCGAGGCGGAGACGACACCTACCTGGTCGACAAGTGGGCTCTGGGGGCCGCGCACGGGCCGGGCCTGGGCCTGCTCATTGACGAGTCGGGTGAGGATTGGTACATCGCCGCCATTCACAGCATCGGGATGGGCTACAACAAGGGCGTCGGAATACTCAGGGACCGCGGTGCGGGCGCCGATCTGTACCAGTGCTGGGGTGTCTACAAGAACGAGTACAACCGGGAGGGCGGGCCGGACCACGGCTTCGAAGGCTTCGGGGTCGGTGTCGGCGCTGGCTGGCGAAGCGAGCGGTACTCGCAGAGCCCCACTCACGGTCCGGGATTCGTCGGTGGGATCGGGCTGGTGAACGACGGCGGCGGCGACGACACCTACGTCAGCAGCACGTTCGGGCTCGGCATCGGCTTCACCGCCGGGATCGGCATGATGGTAGAGAGCGCCGGCAACGATGTCTACCTGGCGATGAAGGGAGAGGCCGAGCAGCACAGTGGGCTGGGTGAAGGGATCCACCACGGAGCCGCACTGGTGCTCGACCGCGCCGGCGACGACTTCTACAGCGGCGGCACGACGTCGGGCGGCGGCTGGGATCTCGGTATCGGGTACTTCATCGATGTAGCGGGCGCCGATACGTACACCGATCTGTTCGAGTTCGGGCACAAACCGGCGGTGTCCATGGTTCAGTCGTTCGCCGTGTTCGTCGATGGCGGCGGCGCTGACACCTTCAGCGAGCGGTCTATCCGTTGGGCGAACGCGGCGTACTTCCGGCCGGACGTGCACCAGGGGATCGGCGGCAACTTCGCCTTCGCTCTCCTGCTCGGCCCGGAGAAGAACCGGCTGCCGAGCGCGATGCAGGAGCCGCTGCGCCCCGGCGCATGGCTCGCCCCCGTAAGGTTCGGCGAGGAGGAGGACGGAGCCGAGTATCCACACGGCATCGGCGTCGTCATCGTCGAATCCATCCTCGCCGGCACACGGTAGCGGCCGCGAGCGTAACGGTTCGGGCGCCGGACGTAACAGGTCGTTCCGTCCGCGCGGGCCACAACTGAGCGGCCCCAACCCTCATAACCCGCATATTTACTGGCCTTTGACCGCCCGGCGGCCCTGGCACGCCGCTCGCCAGGGTTACGTCTTCCGAAGGGTCGGCCCACAGCCGCCCCACCAAATGCTAAGCCCAAGTCAGACCATGTTCGAGTTCGTTCAAACGACGGTGCAGAATCCAGCGTTGGAGCTGGACGCCGTTACAGTCGCCTACTGGTTCGGCGCCGGGCTCATCGTCGGCCTGCTCGTGGCCCTCGCCTCGGTGGCGGCCCTGGCGATCGAATGTCTGAGACGGGAGCAGTGTCACCTGTAAGAGGAAGACATCATGAGAAGCTTGACCGGGATTCTCTTCTGGGTGGTTGCGCTGGGCAGCTGCAGTTCAGAGCGGCAGCCCGCAGACAACGGGGGACAGCTGTTGGCGGCCGGGCTCCCGGCCGCGACGGCGAGCGCCAGCGAGGCGGAGCAGGATTCGTCGCCGATGGTGGTGCGCAGGCTCTTGTTCTCCCAATGGAACCTGGATTTCTCGGGTGGGCCGTCGCCCGACGGGCGATACTTCACGTTCGTCGACTGGGAGACCGAGGATCTGGCGGTCCACGACTTGAGGACCGGGGAGCAGCGCCAGCTTACGACTGACGGTTCGTTACCCGACACGGGCTACGCGGGCTACCCGGGGCAATCGACGGTTTCGCCCGACGGCAAGCTGGTGGCCTACGGTTGGGAGGCCCCTCCGGTCTGGAACCGTGAACTCCGCGTCATCGGGTTCGACGGCTCGAACGCTCGCGTCCTCTTCACGAACGAGGAGTTGCACGTCGACCCGGTAGAGTGGACGGCCGACGGGACGAGGATACTCGTGAGCGTCTGGAGGGTCGGGGACCCCAACCACCAGATCGGGATCGTGTCGGTGGAAAGCGGGTCACTGCAAGTGCTGGTCACGCTGGGCCAGCCCGCATCGTTCGAGCTCAGCATCTCTCCCGACGGGCGGTACGTCATCTACGATGTCCCGAGCGACGAGGGCTCCTCGGAGCACGATATCTTCGTGCTGGACGTCGCCACGCGGGAGGTACGTACACTCGTCGAGCACCCGGCCGACGATCGCGTGCTCGGTTGGGCGCCGGACGGCAGGCACGTCCTGTTCGTCAGCGACCGCACCGGAACGCTGGGCGCCTGGCTGATGCCGGTGGCGGACGGTCGACCGGCCGGGCCGGCGCGGCTTGTGAAGCCGGAGATGTGGCGAATCGAGCCCCTCGGCTTCGCGCGGAACGGCTCGTTCTACTACGGCGTGCCCATGGACATGACGGATGTGTACGTCGCAGCGTTCGATCCCGAGACAGGTCGACTGCTCGAGCAGCCCACACGCATCAGCCAGAGTTTCCTCGGCAGTAACTTCTATCCGGTCTGGTCGCCTGACGGTCGCTACCTGGCGTACCTGTCGAAGCGCGACCCCCTGGAGCGGCCCGGTACCGATGTGATCGTCATCCGCTCGATGGAAACCGGCGAGCTGCGAGAACTGAGGCCCGGCATCGGTCCGTCGCATTATCCGGACTGGTCGCCCGATGGTCGTTTCATTCTGGTAGAGAGCAGCGACGGTGAGAACAAGGGCCTGTTCCGGGTCGACGTGCAGACGGGTGAGGCCGAGCTGGCGGTTCCTAACGCACGCGACGAGTCCTTCAAGCTCGCCTATTGGCGTGCGGGCGGGAGATCGATCTTCTGCTGGACGGCCGCCAGCGACGACAGGCGGATAAGCATCCGAGATCTCGAGAGCGGCGCCGAGCAGGTGCTCGTTCGCGACGCGCCCGACGAAGGCATAATCTACCCCCGGTTTTCGGTGTCACCCGACGAGAGTCGGCTGGCCTTCACCTATCAAGAGAGCCCAGAGAACGGCGGTGACTACAGCCTGATGGTCATGTCGACCGCCGGCGGGGAGCCACACGCGCTGCTCCACTTCGAGCGAGGATCCTCGTGGCCGCAGGATATCCTCTGGGGCCCGGACGGCGGGCACATCTACTACGTTCGATTCGGCGGTGGCGACGAGTACGTCGGCCTCTGGCGCATACCGGCGGAGGGCGGTCAGCCGGAGCGGTTAGACTGGTACGATGAAGTGCGCCCTCGAGGCATGCGCTTCCGTCCCGACGGGCGGCGCGTCGCCCTCAATCGTGGCGATTACGGTTCGGAGGTCTGGGTGATGGAGGACTTCCTGCCGGCGACGACCGGTACATCGGACGAGCAATAGGAGCAAAGTGCCATGAGTAAGGGAATGAGCATTCTCGTCCTTGGAGCAGTTGTGCTAGCGGGTTGCAACCCCGAGTCGCCTCGCACCAAAGCCGAGGGCGACCTGTTGGCGGCCGGCATCCCTGGCGCCGTGGCGGCGGCGACGGCGGTCGCCGAACAGGACTCGTCGCCGCTGGTGGCGCGACGCGTCTGGGCCGACGCGAGCCCCTTCACCTCGCCCTTTCCCGACGGCCGATACCTGGCGCACGGGGGCGGTGGGTACCTGAAGGTTCGCGATCTTCAGACCGGCGAGAGCCGCCGACTGACGGAGCAGAGTCGGCGGCTGGTGGAGTATAACAGCGTGTCCCCCGACGGTGAGCAGATCGCCTACGCCTGGTGGAACGACGCGGGTGGGATGGAGTTACGGGTCATCGGCGTAGACGGCTCGCAGCATCGTGTCCTCTACAGCGACGAGTCGGTGAACTGGCTGGCGCCGCGCGACTGGTCGCCGGACGGCGAACACGTCCTCGCCCACCTCACTGGGGAAGAGCGGAACGAAATAGCACTCGTGTCGGTGGAAGACGGTGCCGTTCGCGTGCTCAAGACGTTCGACACCGGCGGACCGGGCACACTGAGCTTCGCGCCGGATGGTGAGTACATCGCCTACGAGTGGCGGCCGGACCCTGGGGTCCCAGGGGACATATTCGCGATCGAGGTGGATGGAGGGCGCGAAATCACTCTCGTCCGGCACCCCGCTGACGACGACCTTTTGGGTTGGGCACCGGACGGCGGGCACATTCTGTTCGCTTCCGACCGAACGGGGACGATGGGCGCCTGGCTGTTGCCGGTGGCCGACGGCGAGCCGAATGGGGAGCCGAGGCTGATAAAGCCTGACATGTGGCGCGTGACGCCGCTGGGCTTCGCTAGGGACGGCTCGTTCTTCTACACAGTGACGACCTCGGCCTGGGACGTGTACACGGCCAAGCTCGATCCTGAAACCGGTGCGCTGGTCGATGTGCCGACCCCGGCCACCGGACGCTTTGTAGGTGGGAACGGCGGACCCAGGTGGTCACCTGACGGTCGCTACCTGGCCTGGCGCTCGCAGCGCGGTGATCATCCGAGACAGGGCGTCTTCATGATCCGTTCGCTGGAAACCGGTGAGACGCGTGAGCTCGACCCAGGCTTCAACGAGGTACATCGCTTCCCCGGGTGGTCACCGGACGGTAGCGCCCTACTGGTGAAGGCGCGGGAGGAAGGTAGCGGCTCCTACCTGTTCAGGGTCGATGTGCAGACGGGCGCTCCCGAGCCGCTCGTCCAGGTCGACACATACGAGGGCCGCTGGGCCGACTGGTCGGCCGACGGGAAGTCGATCTACTACAGCATCGAGTACTACGACGGGGAAGGTGGGGAGTCACCGCGTATCGTGACGCGCGACCTGGAAAGCGGGAGTGAACAAGTTCTCTACCGCGCTCCGGAGCCGGCGCTCATGGGCCCGGGCAACATCGCTCTGTCGCCCGACCGCCGGAAGCTGGCCCTGTATCTCGCGCCGGAGGATACGACAAAGGCTAGTAGCCTCATGTTGGTGCCCGTGGCAGGCGGAACGCCTAGGGAGCTGCACCGTTTCGCGTCCGACGCCCCCGGCCCCAGTAACCTGACTTGGACACCGGACGGCCGCCACCTGGTCTACACGACATCTTGGGATGCCGCTGGACTCTGGCGCTTGCCGGTGGAAGGCAGTGTCCCTGAGCGGCTGGAGTGGGAGGGGATGGACGAGCAGCGAGACATCCGATTCCATCCCGATGGCCAGCGAATCGCCTTCACCGCTGGAGGTTACGCGTTCGAGATCTGGGTGATGGAGAACTTCCTGC
>JASFTI010000145.1:0-8254 GCA_050053635.1 Gemmatimonadales bacterium | reverse complement strand
CGGCGCGATGCCGGGATCGTCATCCTCGAGCCCCTTCTCGAACGCCTCGATCGACTGGTGCACCGGGCCCTGCCTCAAGAACACCTCGGTGGACGCGCACCAGACCATGACCAGCCTGTCGCACTTCCGCTCGTCCTTGAAGCGTCGGATATCCTCGCGCAGCTGTTCGGCCAGTTCCTTCTTGCTCCCCTTCTTGACGTTTGGCCCATCGAGCTTCTTGACATAGTCGCGCGAGAAGACCGCGGGCATCGGCTTGATCTCGGCAAGAAAATCACCGACTTCCCGCAGATCGGATTCCTTGAGGACGCCGCTAACTCTGGCCGACTTCAGCGCATCGTCGGGGATAGGGTCCCAGGCGCCGAACACGAGGTCGTCAAGGTCGGCCAACGGCGCGAACTCTCTTATCAAAGGCATGCGGCTCTCGGTGCGCTTGCCCAGACGGATCGTGCCCATCTGGGTGAGCGAGCCGATAGGTAACCCGGCGCCCCGCCTGACGGCCTCGACACCAGCGATGAAGGTGGTCGCCACCGCGCCCAGACCGGGTAGCAGCACTCCGAGCTTCCCGGTAGGAGGCGTTATCTTGGGTTGGTCTTTTGCCATTGTCGAGTCCTCAATGCGGTTCAGTTCTTGTTTCTGGCAGCCGGCTCGCGCGTGTGCCGATAGATCCAGAGAATCCGATGGAACGCGGTGATGATTGTCAGAATCGCGACCATGATGATGACGACGCGCAGCGCCAGGCCAGACGATTCGCCGCCGAACAGCAGTGCCGCGAGCCCGATCATCACGACCCGTTCGCCGCGCTGCATCAAACCGACCTTGCAATCGATACCCAGCCCCTGGGCGCGGGCGCGCGTGTAGCTGATCATCAGCGAGCCACCCATGGCCAGCATGATGGCATAGATCGTTCCGACATCACCGAGTTGTGGGTGGTACGTATTATAGAGCGAGAGCAGCCCGATGTAGACAGCGATCTCGGAGATCCGGTCGAGGGTCGAGTCGTAGAAGGCGCCGAACTTGGACGCGAGACCGGTGGCGCGGGCGACACGGCCATCGAACAGGTCGAAGACGCCGCCCAGAAGGATGAGCACGCCCGCCGTCCGGATATGATTATAGCCGAAAGCGAAAGCGGAGCTCATCGTGATCAGAAAGCCGGTGGTGCTAAGGAAGTTGGGATGGATCCGCCTCCTGACCATCCAATCGATGATCGGGTCGAAGATCGCGACGAGGCGTTTTTCGACCGCTTTCCTTACGGTCTGCATGACTTCCTTCTCAATCGCTGCTCTGCACTAACCCGAGAGCGCGCTTGCTACCGTGAGCCGGCGAGCTCGGCGGACAGCAGGCGTCGCTGGCCAGCGAGGTCATGCGTGAGGCGCGGTTCGCCGTAGAGCGCCGACTCGCGAAGACACTGGACCGCAGCGTCAGCGACGGTCGGGGCCACCTCGAGGGCCAGCAGACCGCCGGGCTCGAGGTATCCCGGCGCCGCCTGGACGATCTCAAAGATCACCTCCATGCCGGTGGGGCCGGCGTAGAGTGCAACATCCGGCTCCCAGTCGCGCACCTCCTCGGGCAACGACCCGGCCTCGCCATCCGCTATGTAGGGCGGGTTGGAGACGATGACGTGGAAGCGTTCCCCCGGACGCAGCGCCTCGAACAGCGAGGCCTGGCGCAGATCGAGCCTCCCGGCGACGCCCGCTTCGCTTGCGTTAACCCGGGCAACATTCAGAGCGGCGGCGGATATGTCAACGGCGACGAAAGTGCGGAACGGTCCTTCGAGCAACAGGCTAATGGCGATGGCGCCGGAACCGGTGCCGAGATCGAGCCCCACCAGCCGCTCCTTGGCGCGGCACCGTTGGAGCACGTGCTCGACGAGCTGCTCCGTCTCGGGCCGCGGAATCAGGACCGAGCGATCGACGCGTAGCGAGAGGTTGCGGAACGCGGCTCGCCCCTCGATGTACTGAAGCGGCTCGCCGTTGGCGCGGCGGCGGAGTCGGCTCTGATACTCGCCCCACTCGTCGTGGGAGAGTGAGCGATCGCGCTCCAGGGCCGCCCGCCCCGGTGAAGTGCCCAAGAGGCCGGCGAGCAGGAAGAGGGCTTCGCGTCCGGCATCGTCTCCGGAGCGCGCTCCCAGAACGCGGCGCCCCCTCTCGAGCGCCTCGTTTACGGAGGGCGTTGCATCATCGGTTTCGGACCGGGAGGGCTCCTCCGGCCGCCGCCCGCTCATGCGCTGAGGCGTTCCTCGCGGCGGGCGAGACGCAACTCGCGCAGCAGGTCGTCGAGGTTACCGTCCATGATCTCTGGTAGGCGATGAAGGGTCAGTCCGATGCGATGATCGGTGACGCGACTCTGCGGGAAGTTGTAGGTGCGGATCTTGGCGGAGCGGTCACCGGTACCGACCTGGGTACGCCGCTGGGCGGCACGTTCGGCCTCCTGCTCGGCGATCCTGAGGTCGAGGAGGCGGCTGCGCAGCACCTTAAGGGCGCGAGCTTTGTTCTTGTGCTGGGATTTCTCGTCCTGGCAGGTGACGACCAGCCCGGTGGGGACATGGGTGATGCGCACGGCTGAGTCGGTGGTGTTGACGCTCTGGCCGCCCGGTCCCGACGAGCGGTAGACATCGACTTTAATGTCATCCGGCTTGATCTGGACGTCGACCTCCTCCGCTTCGGGGAGGACGGCGACGCTGGCTGCTGAGGTGTGGATACGGCCCTGACTCTCGGTCTCGGGGACCCGCTGGACACGGTGGACTCCCGACTCGTAGCGCAGGGTTCCGTAGACGTTCTTGCCTCGCACGACGAAGGCGACCTCCTTGACGCCACCGAGGGTTCCTTCGCTGGTGGAGAGGAGCTCGATTTTCCAGCCGTGCTTCTCGGCGTAGCGGGTGTACATGCGGTAGAGGTCGGCAGCGAAGAGCCCCGCCTCGTCACCGCCGGCCCCGGCGCGGATCTCGATCACCGCCGCGCGGTCGTCGAGCGGATCTTTCGGCGTCAACAAATCGCGGGCCTCGGCCTCGAGCTGGGCGATCTTCTCCTCCAGCTCGACTACCTCGGCCCGCGCCAGTTCACGCAGGTCCTCGTCATCCGCCGACGCGTTCAGCTCGCGGGCCTGCTCGAGTTGGTCGTCGAGCTTTGCCAGCTCGGCGCCGACCTCTGCCAGCCGCTCCAGCCCGGAGTGCTCACGAGCCAGCTCCTTCAGCCGCTCGTGATCGCTGATGACCTCAGGGCTGGCGAGTTGCTGCCCGAGCTCTTCGCGGCGCGCGGCGGCGGTCTGGACCTTTTCTCTCAGCCGGTCAGAACTCGTCATGTCGACAGCCGCCATCTGGCGGCAGCTTCCCGAGTGTTACTCGGCCTGTCCTTCGGCGGAGGGCGTTGGCGCCGGCTCGGCCGGGCCTTCGGGCGCCTTGCCCTTTCTGCTCTTCTTGGCCTTCTTCGACTTCTTCTTGCCCGCCTCTTCGTACTTGCGACGGAAGCGCTCGACACGGCCGGCGGTGTCGACGAGCTTCTGGCGCCCGGTGAAGAACGGGTGGCAGCGCGAGCAGATCTCGACGTGGATCGTCTCGAGCGTGGAACGCGTCTTAAAGGTGTTCCCGCAGGCGCAGGTCACCAGCGTTTCCTTATACTCGGGGTGAATTCCCTTCTTCATGGTACTGCCCTTTTGACCTTGATGTTCGTTTTGAACATCGAACACGAACATCGAAAATCCGACATCGAACGAGACACCCGAAGCTCGAACGGCGAGCGCCGAACGGCGGAGTGCCCGGAACATGTAGGAAAGTTGACGGCCCCGCCTGGGGCCGCATCCCGAGAGGGAATCTAGCAGGGGCTAATGGGGAATCAAGATTGGGAATTCTCGAATGTCGACTCGGGGACCAGTGCATCAAGGGAGGTGGGGAAGGAGGAGGTGGTCCCGATCTAGCCGTTCGCGCCGACGATTCTGCCACCATGTCCAGCCTAGCAGAAGCAGCGCCGCGAGGATCGCCAGGGTGCCGGGCCAGTCGCCGAGGCGCGTGTAGAGGGTAACTCCGTCGGTCGTCTCGACGGTGGCGATGCGGGCGTCGGGGGTGAAGAGGCGAGTCGCCTGGTGGACGCGACCGCGGGGATCGACGAACATCGAGATCCCGGTGTTTCCCGAGCGGGCGACGCCGACGCGGTTCTCGATCGCCCGCATGACCATGTGGGCCGGGTGCTGATAGAGTGCGGCAGTGCGGCTCCACCAGGGCCGTTCGCGTCCGAACCAAGCGTCGTTCGTGATATTGACGAGGAAATCGGCGCCGCCCCGCCGGTAGGTCCGGGAGAGGCCGGGGAAGATCGACTCGTAGCAGATGAGCACGCCGAAGCCCGAGCCGTCGACCCGGAAGATCGGTTCTTCGGTGCCGCGGCCGAAGCCGCCGAACCATTGCAGGAAACCACCGATCAGGGGCACACCGCCTTCCTCGGCCCTCCTGCGCAGGGCACGGATCCAGGAGATCGGGATGAACGGCACGCGCTCGACGATGGGCACCAGATAGTGCTTACGGTAGAATCCGCCCGGCCGGCCCTGCGGGTCCAGGAAGAGCGCCGCGTTGTAGTATTCCCAGGTCCCGTCCTCGAACCGCTCGTAGTCGAGGACGCCGGTCAGCAGGCCGACCTGGTTCGACTGCGCGGTCCGGACAGCGAGCGCGACAAACTCGGGCTCGCGGTTGTAGAAGTACGGGATCGCGGTCTCGGGCCAGACGACCAGGTCGAGTTCCGGATCCTCGGCCAGGGCCGAGCCCATAAGACTCTCGATGGCGCGGCGGCTCGTGTCCGAGGCTACCTCGCGCTCGAGCTTCAGATCCTCCGGGATGTTGGGCTGAACGACGAGGACCCGGGCGGCGGGCCGCGTCTCGAGCGTGGTCGAACGCAGCAGCGAGTATCCGATCGGCACGGCGAGGGTCAGCACGAGGGCCACGGCCCGCAGCCTCCAGCGGTCCCGCCGGCCCGCCAGCCACCACTCGGCGGCCAGGCCGTTGATCGCGGCAAGCCAGACGGCCACGCCGCGGACGCCGGTCAGGTCGGCGAAGCCGACCAGCGCCGGGTAGCCGGTCAACGAGTGCCCGAGCCCGAGCCAAGGGAAAGCGATGTCACCGAGGTGGGCCCGTCCCCATTCCGCCGCCGTCCAGAAGATGGGGGTCGAGATCCAGAAGGGGACGGCGTGACGCCGGCGCATGAGATGGATTCCCCAGCCGCCGAGCGCGAGGATGCCCGACAGGACGACGACGGTGATGAAGTAGCCGAGCAGCGCGAGCCAGGTGTAAAAGACGAGCGCAGCGAAGAGCCAGTAGAGGAGCGTGCCGAAGTAAACGATACCCATCCAGAAGGTGGCGCGCCTGACCGATGCGCTACCGGCTCTGTCGTCCGGGCTGCGGGCCACGAACACCAGGTAGGGAACCAAAGCGACGAACGGCGGGACCAGCAGATGGAAGGGAGGGAACGAGAGGGTGAGCAACACCCCGCTGACGATCGGGAGACCGAGCTCCGCCCCACGCGGCAGAATGGGGTGCCTCACAAAACGATCTCGCGTCCCTCGTTCGACGAGGCGTAACAGGCGTCGACAATACCCATCAACTTCTCCTGCTCGGTGGGCAGCGGCTCTTCGCGCTCGCCGCGAACGACGCCAAGGAAGTAGTCGAGCTCGCGCCGATAGGACGCCGTGTACATGTTCTCGATGCCGGGCTGCAGGCGCGGCGTCACATCGATGATCTTTCCGTCCGTCTCCTTCTGCACAACGAACGGCGCCAGCGATCCCAATCCCAGCTCGCCCAACGCGACCAGGCCGTGGCGGTCCTTCATCGCAGCGAGATCCCAGCTCACCTCGACGCTGAAGGTCAGGTTGCCCTCGAGCCGCATGAGCACCACCGCCGAATCGTCCACGCCGTCCTCGTCGCGATCGAGGAGATAGGCCGTCAGGCGTTCGGCTACCGGGTAGTCGAGCAACCAGAGACAGGCATCGATGTTGGTGACGCCGAGGTCCATGAGCACGCCGCCGCCGCCTTCGGGGCTCAGCCGCCACTCGCTGATTCGCGGCCGCCGGGCGCGCCGGCGCTGCCAGCTGGAGCGGATGTGGTAGATATCGCCCAGCTCGCCGGCGCTGATGAAGCGGCGCAGGGCCCAAGCGTCGGGCCTGAAGCGGTGGTTATTGGCGACCATCAAGGTGCGGCCGGTCTCCTCGGCCACCGCCAGGGTACCGACGACCTGCTCGCGGCTGACGCCCAAGGGCCGTTCGCAGAGCACGGAGGTCCCCGCTCTGAGTGCGGCTTCGCTGTGCTCGGCGTGCAGGGGGTTGGGGGTGCAGACCAGTACCGCGTCGAGGCCCTTGTGCTCGAGCAGTGTCTCGACCGAAGGATAGACGGAGCCGACCTCGAAGCGCTCGGCCACCAACTTGGCCTTTGGCAGGTTGTTATCGCAGACGGCGACGACCTGCGTGTCCCGCTTTTCGGCGAGTAGCGGGATGTGAACGAGTTGGGCGATCGCACCGCAACCGACGACGCCAACCTGCACCGAATCTTTCTTCGCCATCTCGAATACCCGGGAAGGTCGTGGACTAGGAGGGCTCTGTCCCGTCCTCCCAGTCCGGAGTCCAGGTCATCGCAGCGCCGCGAGCGTCCCGATCGGGATGGGGCTCGACCTCATCGATCAGCTCGATCAGCGCGTCAACGATCTTGTCTTCAGAGACCTTGCGCACCATTTCGCCGCGTACATAAAGCAGGCCCTCGCCCTTGCCGCCGGCGATCCCGATGTCGGCCTCGCGTGCTTCGCCGGGTCCGTTCACCGCGCAGCCCATTACCGCCACGGTGAGCGGCTTGCGGAAGTAACGGGTGCGCTCCTCGACCGCCTCCGCCAGTCGGATCAGGTCGACCTGCAGCCGGCCACAGCCGGGGCAGGCGACGATCCGAATACTCTCGCGTCGCAGGTCGAGGGACTCGAGGATCGTGCGCGCGGCGTGTACCTCCTCCACCGGGTCGGCGGACAGCGAGACGCGGATCGTATCGCCGATCCCCTCCGCCAACAGTGTGCCGATCCCGATCGCCGACTTGATGTTGCCAGCCCGCGGCGTCCCCGCCTCGGTGACGCCGAGGTGGAGCGGGTAGTCGAACTGTTGCGCAGCCAGCCGATAGGCGTCGATCATCAGCGGTACGTGCGACGCCTTCAGCGAGATGACTATGTCTTCGAACCCTTCGTCCTCCAGAATGCGCACGTGCCGGCGGGCGCTCTCGACCATCGCCTCCGCGGTCGGGCGCCCGAATCGGGCCAACAGATCGCGCTCGAGCGAGCCGGCGTTCACGCCGACGCGGATCGGGATCCCGCTCTTACGGGCCGCCTCGACGACCGCGCCTACGCGCTTCGCGTCACCGATGTTGCCCGGGTTGAGGCGCAGCTTCGCCACGCCCGCCTCGGCGGCCTTAATGGCCAGCTGGAAGTTGAAGTGTATGTCGGCGACGAGCGGTACCGGCGAGTGCTCGACGAGCTGGGGCAGATTACGGGCCGCCGCCTCGTTTGGCACGGCGGTGCGGACGATCTCAACGCCGGCGTCGGCGAGCCTCAGGATCTCGGCCCGCGAGGCCGCCAGGTCCACAGGGCTGGCGAGCGTCATCGACTGGATCGAGACCGGCGCGCCGCCGCCGATGGGGACATCTCCCACCATCACCCGGCGCGTTGTCTGCCGGTGGGGGGTCTCTGGATCCATGGAGCGTTGCATCGTTGCTTTCGGCGTCGGGAGTTACAAGTTAGGGAGCATTATGGGAGTAATTGAGTAATTGAACAATAGAGTACTTGAGTTGGCACCTGGCCGGAGCATTTTCCAAAATCGTCTGCTCGTTGCTCCAACGCTCCGCTGCTCTCACGGCGTTCCCCCACTCCCAATACTAACGTCCCGCAGCCGCAGCGAGTGCCCGCTCGACGACGGAAAGTGTCTCGTCGACGTCGGCGTCGCTGTGCGCCGTTGAGATGAAGCCCGCCTCGAAGGGAGACGGCGCGAAGAAGACGCCGCCCAGCAGGCATTCACGATAGTAGGCGCTAAAGAGGTCGCGGTTCACCTTGAGCGCGTCGTCGAAGTTACGCACCGGGCCATCGCAGAAGTAGACACCCCACATCGAGCCGGCCGCTGCACCGCTGGCGGGGATATCGTAGCGACCCGCGGCAGCGATGATTCCGTTGACGAGTTTGGTCGCCCGCTCTTCCAGCGCCGCATAGGGGTCCTGGCGCTCGAGGATCTCAAGCTGCGCCAAGCCGGCCGCCATCGC
>JASFTI010000144.1:0-8271 GCA_050053635.1 Gemmatimonadales bacterium | reverse complement strand
GTCTCGTCGATCCAGGCATCGGGGTCGCCTCGCGCTCTACGGCTCGTCGTCGGCGGCCCCGCCGTCCAGCGCCGGCAGCCGCGGTAACACGAAGTAGCCTTCCCGCCAGTCCGGCGCCGTCTCCGCCGGCGGTCGCTCGAGGCGATCGTGCTCGACCCGATCGTCGCGGGTAGGCGCCGGGTGTTCCAGCGCGCCGCTCGGGGTCGCGCTTTCGACATCGACGTCGCGGATCGCCTCGAAGAACTCGAGGATCGATCGGCAGTCGCGGGTCAATGCATCGAGCTCTTCGTCGTTTAGCTCGAGTCGGGCGAGTTCGGCGACTTTTGAAACATCTTCGCGCTTGATCGTCATCTTCCTATCCCAATAACCACTATCCCACATCTACTGATCAGATCTTCAAGCTATACTCAACTGGTGGAACTTTGGACCGCTGGGTATCAGACATTGATACCTGGCACTCGAATAATCCTCGAGACTCGGTCACCGGATATCGATTACTGGATATTCGAATCACTTCCTCCACTGCTCGATCTCGGCTATCAGCTTTCTTCCAATGACAGATTCGCATACCGCACAACCACCTTCTTCCGACCCACCGACTCGAAGTCTATGACCGCCTTGAGCTCCACACCACAGCCGTCGAGCGCGGTCACGGTGCCGGCTCCGAAGCGCGGGTGCCTCACCCGGACGCCCTCGGCGAGCTCGGGCAGCTCCCGGACCTCCTGCGAAACCGAGTAATCATATGTCAAATCCCCCGGCACGATCTCACTCTCCAGACGCCAGGGTCGCTCCCACCACCCACCGAGCCCGCGGCGGCTCGATACCCGATCTATGTAGCGGCTGGTTTCCCGTTCCTCGAGCAGTTCTTCGGGGACGGGGAGCAGGAAGCTGGACGGGCTCGAGGCCATCCAATCACCGGCCCGGCGTCGCCGCCTCGCGTAGGTGAGGTAGAGCCTCTTCCGGGCCCGTGTGATCCCAACGTAGAACAGTCGCCGCTCCTCCTCGAACTCTTCCAAGCTGTCGTGCGAGCGGGAGAGCGGAAACAGACCTTCTTCGAGCCCGGAGATCAGCACGACGGGGAACTCGAGGCCTTTCGCGTTGTGCAGAGTCATCAGCGTCACCGCGTCCGCCTCAGGGTCGAGGTTATCCACATCCGCGACGAGCGCCACCTTCTGCAGGAAGAGATCGAGCTCGGTGACCGCGCCAACCTCTTCCAGGTCTTCCCCCTCGAGCGCCGAAGCAGCGTCGAACTCGGACGCGGCCGCGACGAGCTCTTCAACGTTCTGGGCCCGGTCGATCCCCTCGTAGCCTTCCTCGCGCAGGTGCTCGAGCAGGCGCAGCTCGACGATCAGACCGCCCAACAGCTCGTGCACGCGCAGTTGCGAGGCGAGCGCCCGGTAACGGTCGATCATCTGGGCGAAGGACTGGAGCGCGGCCGCACGCGCGGCCGCGATACCCTGAATGGAGCGCGCCCCGCGCGCCGCATCGAGCGGGCCCGTATTCACCTCGCGGGCGGCGGTAAGTAGCACGCTCAGCGTAGCATCTCCGATCCCGCGGCGCGGGTAGTTCACGACGCGCAGAAACGAGGCGGTATCCCTGGGATTGGATATGAGCCGCAGGTAGGCGAGCACATCCTTGATCTCGCGGCGCTCGTAAAAGCGGACACCTCCGATGATTCTGTAGGGCAGGTCAGCATCTCGGAAGGCTTCCTCCAGGGCACGGCTCTGCGCGTTCGTCCTGTAGAGAACCACGAAGCTCCGATGGTCGAGGCCCGAGCCGTCGGAGATCTGTGCCGAGATCTCTCCCGCTATCCACTCGGCTTCATCGATCTCGTCCGCCGTCCTGACGAGCGTGATCGACTCGCCCGCCTCGTTATCGGTGAAGAGGTTCTTGCCCTTGCGGTTGACGTTCTCGGCGATCACCCGATTGGCCGCACGGAGAATGACCTGAGTGGAGCGATAGTTGCGTTCCAGGCGGATCGTGCGCGCGTCTGGAAAATCCCGTTCGAACTCCAGAATGTTACGGATATCCGCACCGCGCCAACCGTAGATCGACTGATCGTCATCGCCCACCACACACAGGTTCCCGTGTTCTCTAGCGAGGAGCTCGATGAAGCGGTACTGCGCATGGTTGGTGTCCTGGTACTCGTCCACCAGGATGAACCTAAAGCGCCGCTGGAAGCGCTTCAGCACGTCGGGGAAGGACTCAAAAAGCTCGACCGGCTTGACCAACAGGTCGTCGAAATCGAAGGCGTTCCCGGCCAGCAGACGTGCCTGGTAAACTGGATACACGTCGGCCACCATTTTGGTGAATGGATCCGACGCGGTTTCCGCAAAGGTGTCCGGCGTGACCAGGTAGTTCTTGGCGCTGGAGATCGCGCCCTGCACAGCCTGCGGCTTCCAGCGCTTGGGCACGTTGCGGTCCTCCATTACGCGCTTGATTTCGCGCTGACTGTCATCGGCGTCGAGTATCGTGAAGCCGGGACCGAAGCCGAGGCGTGCGGCGTGGCGTCGCAGAATACGCGCCCCGATCGAGTGGAAGGTGCCGATCCACATCCCCGACGGCTCGGTGTCGAGCAGCCGGTGGACGCGATTCCGCATCTCCTCGGCCGCCTTGTTGGTGAAGGTGACGGCCATGATCAGGTTGGGGTCGACCCCGCTGTGCTCGATGAGATGAGCGATGCGGCAGGTAAGCACACGCGTCTTGCCGGAACCGGCACCGGCAAGCACGAGGAGCGGGCCCTCGACATGGGCGACGGCCTCTCGCTGTTCTGGATTCAGCGAGTCGAAGTAGCTCCCCGTCCTCACGTCACCCCGCGGCACGACTCAAGTCGTCCGGGACCGCACGACGGGCAGGGTCACTATGAACTCGGCCCCCTCTCGACGTTTTCCAAGCACGATCGACCCGCCGTGTGTGTCTTCGACAATACGGCGTGTCAGGGTCAGGCCGACGCCCCAGCCGCCCTCCTTGCTCGACACGCCAGGCTCGAAGATCTGCTTGCGCAGCTCGGTCGGCACACCGGGACCGTCGTCGACGACGCGGACGACGACACTACGGCTGTCCTCGGCCGGCTCGGCGTTCACCGCAATCCTGCCTCCGCGACCGGCTAAGACGTCGACCGCGTTCTTGATCAGGTTCTCGAATGCCCACTCGAGAAGCACCGGGTTGCCGGCTACCGGCTGCACCTGAGCGGCGACTTGCACGGTGAACTCGATGGAGCGATCGAGGCGCGGAAGCCGAGCCGCGAAGTAACCCTCGAGACGCTGCAGGACCTCGCCGACGTCCACCGTGGCCATCCGGGGACGCCGTCCGATGAGCTCGAAACGTTGGGCAACTTTGTTGAGCCGCTCGACGTCCACCTCTACCTCATCGACGATCGTATCCTCCGAGGCTACGGTGGCACGCTCGTCGGCCGGCATCCTCAAGATCTCGACCCAGCCGGTCAGCGAGCTCAAAGGCGTACTCAGCTGGTGTGCCGACTCCCGCGCCATAGTGGCCCAGACGCGTTCCTGTTCGGCGCGGACGGTCGAGCGGAAGATCCAGGTCGCCGCCAGCACGATGACGATGAGCGTTGCCGCCTGGATCCACGGCACCCAACGCAGCCGTTCAACGACCGCCGGCATGCCGAAATGGATCTCGCCGATCCCCTCTTCGACCAAAGGATCGTTCCGCTCATCGAGCAGCGCGGCATACTCGAGCACGCGCCGTGTGCTGTTGGAATCGCTCGGGTCGTGGACGAACGGCAGGTTGATTGCAGCGTGAATCCGGCCGTCTTCGGCGATTACCACGACCGGCACCCCCTGGGCCTCGATCTCCTCGAGCATGTCGAACAGAACCAGGAAACTCTCCGGATCGGGATCACTCACACCCTGCAGGACCTGGGCATACATATGCGACAGCGCTGCGGCGTCGGCGTTGACGGCGTTCACTAGCTGACGGGTGTAGAACAGGTACCAGGCTAAGACCGCCCCGAAAAGCAGAATCAGTCCCGTGGCCCAGAGACGAGCTTTCACACCGGCTCGATTCGCGTGCTACCCAGATACGGGTGCAGCACTTCCGGAAGCTCCACGCTCCCGTCCTGGCTCTGGAAGTTCTCGAGGATGGCGATCACCGTTCGTGGAAGCGCGAGGCCCGAGCCGTTGAGCGTATGCAGGAACTCCGGCTTGGCACCGCGCTCGCGCCGGAATCGGATCGCGGACCGTCGCGCCTGGTAGTCGGTGCAGTTCGAACAGGACGAGACCTCGAGCCAGCGCTCGACACCGGGCGCCCACACTTCGAGATCATAGGTCATCGAGCTCGACTGCGCCATATCGCCGGCCGCGAGCAGGATCACCCTGTAGGGCAGGCCGAGCAGCTGGAGGATCTTCTCGGCCTGGCTGGTCAAGTCCTCCAGCGCCGCCTCCGAGTCCTCGGGTCGCTCGTAGCGGACGAGCTCGACTTTGTCGAACTGGTGAATGCGAAGCACGCCGCGCGTGTCACGACCGGCGGCGCCTGCCTCGCGCCGGAAGCAGGCGGTGTAGGCCACGTAGTGGCGCGGTAGCTCACCCGGGCCCAGCACTTCACCGCCGTGCAGGTTCGTGAGGGGAACTTCGGCCGTCGGTATCAACCAAAGATCATCACCACCGATGTGATAGGCATCGTCGGCCAGCTTCGGCAGCTGGCCCGTTCCCCGCATCGTTTCGCTCCGCACCAGGTATGGCGGTTGGACCTCGACGTAGCCGTGTTCCTTGCGGTGCACGTCGATCATCAGGTTGATCAACGCTCGTAACAGAGCGGCGCCGGCGCCCATATACACGGGGAAGCCGCTGCCGGACAGCTTCGCACCGCGCTCCAGGTCGAGGATTCCCAAAGCGGCGCCGAGTTCCCAGTGTGGCTTCCGCCAATCGGCCGGTTCGATCGGCTCGCCCCAGGAGCGGATATGGCGGTTGGCCGATTCGTCGCCGGCGGGCACGGGCGGCAGCGGTGTGTTGGGGATCTCGAGCAGCAGCTCTTCGATCCTGGCTTCGCCGGCGCCGAGCTGCGAGTCGTACTCTGCGATGCTGGCGGAGACGTCGCGCATCTCCGCGATCAGCGACGAAGCATCTTCGCCCGCCTTTTTCCGGTCAGCGATTGTCTTGGAGGCCTCGTTGCGACGTGCCTTCAGCTCTTCGACGGTCTGGATGACCCGGCGCCGCTGCTCATCGAGCTGCAAAACCTCGTCGACGTAGCCCGCCAAGTCGGGATCGGCACGTTTCGCGAGTGCATCCTTGACCGTATCGGTGTCGAAACGGATGCGCTTGAGGTCGAGCATGCTCGGTTCGACCGGCTAGTTGGTGGTGCCGGGGGTGACGTTAGTGTCGTCGCAGTTGGGGTTCCAGATCACGCGGGACCACACGCGTGTCGGGTCGCCCCCGACGGAGTCCACGACCAGCTTCGCGAAAACGTGGCAGGGCAACGAGATGTTCGGGTCGGTCCGACTGCGGATACCGTAAGTACTTCCAACCGTGGCGGGCAGCGGGTCCTCGAGCTCATACATATCCTCAGCGGACGGCAGGAACTCGATGTCCTCGAAGTCCGCCACCATGACCCTAATGCCGGCGGACGGTTCGATGCCGTCGAAGAATCCGCGCGGCAACCAGGCGGGCTCGCCGTCGACGAGTGCGAAGGCGATATCCCACTTCGCAGTGTCGTCCACACGCGTGACCCGCGGGGTGCTGAACCCGCGGCCAGCCACGAGGTTGAGAGCGTTTGCGCGGTCGAGCGGGCCGTCGAAGAGATCGATGAGTTCCACCTCCAAGGGGGCGGTCGGACGGGGGATGTCCGTAACCAACTCATCGCCGCAGGCGACGAGCCCTAAAGCGACTGTCAGGAGCAGCGCGACGTGGCCACGTGGATGATCGAAGTTCATCATGGTAACGGGCGAACCTTACGTGAGGGGAGGTTGACTGTCAAGCTGCAAACCCTAGACTACGCTTGACTTTGTAGGGCCCGGCAGGTAGAATGGCCGCACTCCCCCGTACCCACCAGACCGTAGGAACCGGATGCCAACGCTAAAAGATCTTCTCGGTCGTCTGTCGAGCCGCTCTGAGGTGGAAGCCGTATTCGCTGTCGGCCAGGACGGGCTGCTGATCGACCGAATCGGGCCCGCAGACAGCGATGCCGACGCCGTCGCCGCGATGGCGCCGAATCTCCTGCAGAGCGCGCGCGAGTTGGGCTCTGCCGCGGACCACAACGGGCTGGTCACCGCGGTGGTGGAGTACGCCGACGGAGTGGCGATTGTCACCGACGTGCCCCCTGAGATGATCCTCGTGACCTTCGTCAAGGGGGGTGTTCCGTTCGGCGGCCTCTTGTACGAACTGCGGCACAACCGCGAGCAGATCGCGAAACTGGTCTGACGGCCGCCCCAACGCTCAACCCATCGCGAGTGGTACCGGCGTGAGCGAAGATTCCCGCTTCGAACGCTGGGTCGTTTTGTTGGCAGGCGGCATTGGGTCGCGATTCTGGCCGGCCAGCACACCGGGCCGTCCGAAACAATTCTTGCCGCTCGCCAGCAGCCGCCCCCTGATCGTAGACACGGTGGAACGCGCCCGGGCCCTGACGCGAGCGTCACGGGTGCTGATCGTGGCTGGTGAGCACCTACGGCCGCATCTGGAAAGCCAGCTTCCCGACCTCGCAGCTGACCAGTTGCTGCTCGAGCCGCAGGCCAAGGGCACGGCGCCGGCTTTAGCCTGGGCGGCGAGCGAGATCATCGCCCGCGCCGAGCAGCCCGACCGAGTCGTGATGGTTTCACTCCACTCGGACCACGTGATCCGACCGCTCGGCGATTTCCTCTCGACTCTCGACGTCGCCGTCGATGCCGCCGGCGATACGGGGCGCCTGCTCACTGTGGGCGTTCGACCCGTGCGTCCGGAGACCGGTTACGGCTACATCGAGGTGGGCGAGAGGCTGGCGCCGGAGGTCTTCGAAGTGCGACGGTTCGTCGAGAAGCCCGATGAAGAGACTGCAGCAGACTACCTCGCACGGGGTGGATTCCTCTGGAACTCCGGGATGTTCGTCTGGCGACCGCAGACGTTACTCGCCGAGCTGCAGACGCACACGCTCGAGCTCGCCGGCAAGCTGGAGCGCCTGGCCGAAGGCGAGGTGACCGAGTTCTTCACGCACGTCCCGACGCTGACCATCGATTACGGTCTCATGGAGCGCAGCCCGAACATCGCAGTCGTCGAGGCCGGCTTCGAGTGGGACGACGTTGGTGCCTGGGCAGCCTTGCTGCGCGTCCGCCAGCTCGACGCGCAGGGTAACCTGTTGACCGGCGACGCCCACGCCGTCGAATCTCAGGATAGCCTGCTCTGGGCAGAGGACGGCCCGGTGGTGGCCTACGGCGTCTCGGATCTGGTCATAGTACGTGCCTCGGGGATCACCTTCGTGGCACCGCGCGAGCGGGCCCTCGAACTCAAACAGCTGCTCGCCGAGCTGCCGGATAACCTCCGATCGGGGAGCGACTGAGCGTGGCACGACCCGGACTGGTCCTGTTCGACGATCTCCAGGCCCAACGCTGGGCGCCTTTCGCCCTAACGCGGCCGGTGGGCGAGCTGCTGTTCGGCGCCGAGAAGCTGGCCCAGCGCGCCGGGCGCATCCTCGGCCTCGACGTGGTCGGCTATCTGACCTCCGAACACCTGTGCGACTTCAGCGAGGCGAGCGCGCCCGGCGTCATACAGCTCGACGGCCTCCCGGCGACGGGAACCCTATTGTGGTGCTCCCGGGCGGTCCCCGAGCGGAGCCCGGAGGCGGAGCTCGACGAGGGCTCGGCGGTCTACCTAATCGACGAGCGTCCCGTGGGTCTCTACCTCCCGGCCGGGCAGCGGCCCGATCAGGAATTCCTCAACCAGCTGCGCCTCGGTTCCGCACCGGCAAGACGAGTCACCGTCCCGGGCCGGCTACTGGAATGGCCGTGGGAGCTGCTGGCAGGCTGCTCCGAGCAGCTGCTTCGTGACCTGGCGGGAGCGGAGTCGGCGACTGAGGCGCCCGCCGGCGTCCATCGCGAGGGGAAGCATGAGCTGATCCTGGCCGCGGACGTACGTATCGAAGCGGGGGCGTTCTTCGATACTGGGGAGGGGCCGATCCGGCTGGGCCACGGCGTAGAGGTTCGGACCGGGACGCGCCTGGCGGGTCCCGCAGCGATCGGCGAGCGTTCGCGGCTGCTGGGCGGCTCGTTCGAGCGAGTCGTCGCCGGGCCCTACTCGTATCTGCAGGGCGAGATCGCGGACTGCACGATCCTCGGTTACATGAACAAGG
>JASFTI010000143.1:0-8276 GCA_050053635.1 Gemmatimonadales bacterium | reverse complement strand
CGCACATGAGGGGGTCGGCTTGGGGGGGCACGGGGGTCCACCTTGGACCTCGCTTCACCGCTCCCCGGCACTCAACGAGGGTTGGCTGCTCGTGCCCCCGTACCGATCTCCTGTGCCTCGAGTTTGGGGCGCGCGGGGCCGGGCCATGCGAAATCGGGGCTAAGTTATTAGAATAAGGCAACCTCCTCGACCTCTGGATGCACCTCTTCTGCGTACGGGAGAACAGGAGCGGACATGCAATTCCACAAGGCGTGGCTCTGGGTGGCGGCAGGCGGAGTTGTCGCGCTGGTCTTCGTCTCCGTGGCGGTCCCGGAACCGGCGTTCCGGGCGCTCCTTTCCGTCCTGGCGATCGTGCCGCTGCTCTATGTGACGGTCCGGGTCGCCCTGGGCTCGGAGCGGCAGCTGGCGCACGAGCGGCGCCGGTATATGAAGCTGCGCAACGTGACCGACGAGTTCATCATGCACGTTCGCAACCTCAACCGGATAACGGTCATCGCCAAGGGCGAGTCCCCGCCCGAGGATGCGGAGGGCATGATCGACGACATCATCGCCCGCATGCACAACCTGGTCGACAGGATGCGGGATGCGGCGGGCCAGGAGGCGATCGTGATACCCGAACAGAAGGAAGACTGAGCAGGCCGGTAGTCCACCTACCGAGACGCGTGTCCGGCCCTGGTGCCCGCGCCCAGGGGCCGGTTCTCTTTCCCAGCGGCGCCCGCTACCGTGAGGCGTGCCACTCCCTGAGAACCTCGGCTTCCCGCTCTGCCGACAGGCCCGGCCGCATCGATGCCTGTCGTTCGGGCGTTCGCGAGAAATGGAACTCGAGCGTCGCCCGGGTCGTGTCGGCCAGGGAGCGGAAGGTGAGCCCGTGTGCGACCTCGTTGGAGAGGTCGAATCGGGCAAATCCCTCGTAGCCATCCGTGGGCGGCCTCCACACCGGCATCTCCCTATAGGGCCGCACGCGGCGTTCCGCCAGAAACTCGCGGGGCACCCAGGTGAACGTCGTCTCCGCCGTGGTGACCGCCCTAATCCCATAGAGCAGTTCGGCCATGGGCCGGGGAATGGCGGGTCCCACCAGATTGAAGATCCCTGTGTGACCTTCTCCAGACGACAGCGCCATGAAGTCGGCCAGGTCGCGGACGTCGATGATCTGCACGGGATCCGTCCCGTCACCCGGCGCGAGCACCTCGCCGCCCCGATGGATACGCACCGGCCAGTAGGTGAACCGGTCGGTGGGATCGTCGGGGCCGATGATGAGACCGGGCCGGAAGATAGCGTAGCGGTCGGGAAACAGGCGCATCACTTCGCGCTCGGACTCGGCCTTGGCCAGGCCGTAGGGAAGACGCGTGATGTCCGCCGTCGCACGGTCGACGCCCACCGTCTCGTACGTATGCGATGGAACGGCGGCGGTCATGGGTACTGTCGAGAAACTCGCGTAGGCCGAGCGAGAAGAGACGTAGTAGTAGAGTTCGACTGAGTCGCGCAGGAACTCGGCCGACATGGTCACCCAATCGGGACGAGAAGTCGAGTTGTCGATCACCACGTCCCAGGTGCGACCGCGCAGCGACTCCAAGTCGCCGTTCCGATCGCCCCGCAGCTTCTCCAGCTCGGGAAACAGGCCGGGGTTGGTGCGCCCGCGGTTGAACAGCGTGACATCGTGACCCTGCGCCAGCAGCGAGCGGACTTGGTAGGGGCCGATGAAGCCGGTTCCGCCGAGGACGAGCACGCGGCCCGGCCGACCGCCTGCGGTGCGGGCGGTCAGGGGTAGACCCAACGCCAGGGCGCCGCCGGCGACGCCGGTCAGCTTCAAGAAGTCGCGGCGATCGGGATGAGCAGGCATCGGCCTCGCTCCTGGTATCATGATAGAGGGATCGGGGACGTCGGGTAGGTTAACATCGGGCACCCGTGGCCGCGATGGCCCGGGGCGTAGAGAAAACGAGCCCTGCCAACGCCCTCGTAGGTGGCAGGGCCTTTGTCGGCGGGATCGCTGACCCACCTGCCCGCTGCCGTTCTATACGACCGTTGCCGCCGTCTGGTTTCGGGCGGGGGAATTGGACATTGAACAGCCGACAGCCGGCGGTCGATTATCGAGTTTAGCTGCAATGTTCGCCGTCCGACGTTCAACGTCCGGCCAACGGAGTCGGAGGTCGAATGTCGAAGATCAATCGCTGCAGCTAAACTCGGGCGTCGGAAACCGAATGCCGGCTGTCGAGTGTTGAGTTGAATCCTGCCCGTACGCCGAGTGGCGCTGGGACCGGAGATTGAACGACGGCCGAGAGGCCCCCATTATCCGGGATACCCACGAATCCTCGAGCACAGGAAACCGCCGATGAAAACCACGCACAGGATGACGCTGACTCTGGCTGCGGCCGCCCTATCGCTGGCGGTGGGCGGCGGGATGTGCCTACGGGAAGCGGCGCCGCTCCAGAACCCGGAGGCGCTGGCCCGCTCGCTGACGATCTATAGAGACGTCTACGGCGTGCCGCATATCTACGGCCCTACGGACGCGAGCGTCGTCTTCGGCGCAGCCTACGCCCAGGCGGAAGACAACTTCTGGCAAGTGGAAGACAACTTCATCCGCTCGATCGGTCGGGCGTCCGAGATCTACGGCGAGCGGACGGTGCTGGACGACTATCTGGCGCGGGCCCTGGAGATCCCGCGCCGCTCGCAGGCCGAGTACGAGAGTGCGTCGCCCCGCATGCGCGCGCTGTACGATGCCTACGCTGCGGGCTTCAACTACTACCTGTCGCGGCACCCCGAGACGAGACCGCGACTACTCGAGCGGATCGAGCCCTGGTACACGCTGGCGCTCATCCGCTTCAAGTACCACCACAACGAGTACGTCGGCTACGCCGGGCTCAGGCGCAGCGATACGCGGCTCTTCCTCGAGGAGCAGCAGGGCGAACGACCCACGGGCTCGAATCAGTGGGCGGTCGGGCCGGCGCGGAGTGCGAGCGGCCACGCGATGCTGCTCATCAATCCCCACGTGTCGTTCTTCGGCCTCTCCCAGTTTATCGAAGTACATCTGCACAGCGATGAGGGCCTCGTCTTTTCGGGCCCGACTCGCTTCGGTTACATGCTACCGTACTACGGGCACAACGAGAATCTGGGCTGGGCTTACACCGACAACTACTCCGACATCGGCGATGTCTACATCGAGCACTTCGACGATCCGGAGCATCCGCTCCGCTACCGTTACGGTGACGGGTACCGTGAGGCGACCGAGTGGGAGGAAGTGATCGGTGTGAAAACGGACGATGGGATGGAGAGGCGGAGGTTCACGCTGCGCAAGACGCACCATGGGCCGATCGTCGCCGCCGACTCGTTGGGCCGGCCGCTCGCCGTCCGGCTCACCAAGCTGGATGAGGGTGGGTGGTTTGAGCAGTGGTACGAGATGCAGTTGGCCCGCTCGCTGGACGAGTTCAGAGCGGCGCTGTCGCGGCTGGCCGTTCCCTACATGAACACGATGTACGCCGACCGCGATGGAAATATCTATTACGTGTACAACGCTGCAGTGCCGCGCCGCGCACCGGAGTTCGACTGGCTGCGGCCGGTCGACGGTAGCGATCCGCGGACCGAGTGGGACGGCTATCACACGCTGGAAGAGTTACCCCAAGTGCTGAACCCGGCCAGCGGTTACCTGCAGAACTGTAACTCGTCGCCATTCACGGCGAGCGCCGGCATCGAACTGGCCCGCGACGACTTTCCACCTTACATGGTCGGGTCGGAGACCGACAACTGGCGGGCGCAGAGCTCGCGCCGCGTGCTGGAGGGCCGCGAGAAGTTCGACTTCAACGGGTTCGCCCGGGCGGTGTGGGACACGCGGCTGTCGGCCGCCGAGAGCATGGTGCCGGATATTCTGCACGAGTGGGAACTGCTGCGCTCAGCAGACCCCGCGCTGGCCGAGGCGTTGGCGGAGCCCGTCGGCGCCCTGCGCGATTGGGACTATGTGAGCACCATCGACTCGTGGCCCACGACGCTGTTCGTACTTTGGGCCGAACGCTTCAACCGCCTGAGAGGCCGAGCGGGCGAAGAGCGCTGGCCGCGGCTCCGGGCGCTGGAGGCGGTCATCGACACGCTTGAGGCCGACTGGGGAACCTGGCAGGTGCCGTGGGGCGAGCTGAACCGCTTGCAGCGGCCCGACGCCAGCGGGCAGGTCCCGTTCGACGATGCGGCCCCGAGCCTGCCGGTCGCCGGCGCGCCGGGCTGGCTGGGCAGCGTCTTCACCTACTCGGCATTTGCGGCCCCGGACCGGCTGCGCCGCTACGGCGTACACGGGAACTCGATCGTCAAGGTGATCGAGTTCGGAGAGCAGGTACGGGCGCGGTCGCTCCTGACCTTCGGCCAGAGCGGCGATCCGGATTCGCCCCACTACTTCGATCAGGCGCCGCTCTACTCGCGCAAGCAGTTCAAGCCATCGTGGTTTGCGCGGGAAAGCATCGAGGCGAATGCGGAGAGAGTGTACAGCCCAGGCTCGGAGGACGGTCGCGGTAGCGGGTAGTATTTCGACATTGAACAACCGACAGCCAGCGGCCGATTATCGAGTTTAGCTGCAACGCTCGCCGTCCGATGTTCAACGCCCGACCAACGGATGTCGGCAGTCGAGTGTCGATGATCGATCGCTGCAGCTAAACTCGGGCGTCGGAAACCGAATGTCGGCTGTTCGATGTCGAATTCCCTCAACCCATCCAGCATCATGAACGAGCCCACTCTTGAGATGACATCGACCGAGATGAGGCGCCTCGGCCACGGTGTGGTCGAGAGCATCATCCGCCACTTCGATACGCTACCCGAGCGACCCGTGGTCAACTGTACCGACCGCGACGAGTTGGAGCGGACCCTCGGTGGGCCACCGCCCGAGGGAGGGATGGGGCTGGAGGAGCTGCTGGGCGAGTTCGAGACGAAGGTGGCACCTCACATGTCACACGTCGATCACCCACGCATGTTCGGTTTCATCCCAAGTGCCGGCACCTTCGTCGGCGCCATGGGCGACGCGCTGGCCGCGGGCTACAACATCTACGCCGGCACGTGGATCGAGGGCTCGGCGGCCCAGCAACTCGAATTGACCGTCGTCGACTGGTTCCGCCGCTGGCTCGGGATGCCGGAGACGGCGGGTGGCACGCTGGTGAGCGGCGGCTCGGTGGCGAACCTGACCGGGCTCATCTTGGCGCGGGAGGAGCGGCTGGGCGACATGCGGGAGGACGGTGTGATCTACACCAGCGAGCTGGCGCACTCGTCGGTCGATCGTGCGGCGCGCGTCCTCGGGTTTCGGCCCGACCAGGTCCGCAAGGTACGGACGGACGATCGCTACCGGCTCGACGTCGGGGCGCTCGAGCAGGCGGTGGCTGAGGACGCGCGGGGTCGCCGGCCATTCTGTGTGGTGGCGAACGCGGGTGACACCAGCACGGGTAGCGTCGATCCGTTGGCGGAGATCGCCGAGCTCTGCGAGGGCCAGCGCCTTTGGCTGCACGTCGATGCCGCCTACGGCGGGTTCGCGGTGCTGGACCCGCGTGGCCGTGCGCTGCTCGAGGGGATCGAGCGAGCCGACTCGGTTACACTCGATCCGCACAAGTGGCTGTATACGCCGTACGAGGCCGGCTGCATTCTGGTGCGTGACTTCCAGCGCCTCTACGACGCCTTTCACATCCTGCCCGCCTATCTGGTGGACGTCGCCGGTGGGCCGCGCAACGTCAACATGTGCGACCACGGGATCATGCTGAGCCGCGGCTGCCGGGCGCTGAAGATCTGGATGGCGATCAAGCACTTCGGCCTGGCACGCTACCGGGCGGTGATCAGCCGCACGATGGACCTGGCGCGCTACGCCGAACAGCTACTGGAGGCAAACCCGAAGATCGAAGTCGTGAGTCGCGCCGTGCTCAGCGTCGTGTCGTTCCGCTATGTCCCGTCGCCTGAGCTTGACGAAGAGACGATTGAGCGGGTCAACCAGGAGATCAGACAGCGCGTCTGGGACAGCGGTAAGGCGATGATCACTTCGAGCCGCGCAGGAGGCCGCTACGTTCTGCGGATCGCCGTTGTGAACCACAACACGCGGCGCAGTGATGTCGAGGAGACGATACGGTTGATCGAGGAGTTGGGCGCTACGGTGTGTTCTGACTAGCCGCGACCGTGTCTAAACGAGCCCGTACATCTCGTACGATCCGCTTTGGGCCAATTCTATGAGGTAGTCGATCCGGTAGATGCCGACGACGAAGACGTCACCGGGTCGCCCCTTCCGGCGGACGGCGGCTTCCCTGTAGCGTTCTTGAAACTCCGGGTCTGATAGCAGCCCTTTGAGCGGGACCGAGAACCAGAACCCCCCCTCGTAGTCGGGGATCCTGCGCGCGGACAGCTCGGTCTGCGGCAGCATGATGTCGGGCTGCAGCCGCCAGAAGACCTCCTTGCTGAACGCCGCGTGGTTCTTGATGCCCAGACGGTCGCCGGGCTCATGGGCCATCTCGACCAGGTTGAGGCCCATCAGATCGACGACCTCACCCTCGTAGGTGTACCCGACTCCGCCGGCGACGACTACGCCCACCGAAGGCAGCCCCGTTTCGGCGAAAGTGCGGTTCAGGTTCTCGCCGATGGCGCGGGCCCGTGTCGCCAGGCGGAACTCGTATTGAACCATGTCGTCGGACAGGTCGCTCCAGGTGACCGCGTTGGTCGTGGCGAAGGCTGCGGCGAGCAGCACGAGCACGAACAGCTGTAGCCGGCGCAGCGTGCCCAAGAAGGGCGGCGGCGCCCAGCGGACCAACGAGATCTCGATCATTGCGACGGCCGGCAACACTAGCAGCGGCCAAAGCGGCTGGAAGAAACGGTAGAGCCGGAAGTGGTCGCCGCCTTCGAGTATCGGGACCATCAAACCGATGAGCACGACGCAGGAGACCACGGCGAGGGGCAGGTCCGGCAGCCGTCCCGCACTTTGCCTCGCCGCCCGTTCCCCCCGCAAGACGACGGAGAGGCGAAAGACGCCCCAGAGTGCCGCGGGTACGGCGATCCACAGTAGCCAGGTCGATTCCATGAACGACCAGAAGTAGCGCCAGCCCTGTGCGAGGTTGTAGCCGAGGTCGGGCGACATCTTCGCGTAGTAGGTGTTGGGCAGCGGATAGCCGAAGTAGGCCAGGCGGAAAGTCGTAATGCCGGCAAGCGTGAAAGCGTAGACGCCGACCAGCGCCGCGAAGTGCTTGAGCGCTGCCCGCGGTCCGTCTCCCCGGACCAGCAGCACGCCCCCGTACAGCGCGGCGAACACTCCGGCCCAGAGCATCCCCTCCGGGCGACCGAGCAACGTGGCTACGATCAAGGCGGCGAGCGCCCAGAAACGCTTGCGGTCGATCGTGTCGGATCTAGCCTCGGCGGCCAGGAGGACGGTGGCGGTGATGAGTATCGCGCTCCACAGCCCTGAATCGAGGAGCGAGAGGCAGGTCCACAGAACGTAGCCCGGTACGAGGAAAGTCCAGGCCAGGACCAAACCGCTCTCGAAGGAGATGGGAACCGCGGAGTCGCGGTGTGGACGGATCTGACGCTCCATCTCGAAGACCAGCAAGGTCAATGCAAGGGCCACCAAGACGACGTTCACCACGAAGAGCACGCCCTCCGTCGGCAACCCCAGCCAGTATGTCGCACTGGCGGTCAGCATCCAGAGCGTGGAGGAGTATCCCTCGACGTGCTCACCGCCGACGTTCCAAACGAGGCCGTGTCCTTCGGCGAGGTGCTTGCCGTAAGTGAAGAATATGTTGGCGTCGTCGACGCCGATGTTCGAGCGATCGACTTCCCCGAACGCCCAGAGTGCATGAAGGACGTCCTGTTCTTGCCAGCCGATCTGCGAGCTCTCGAGTTGCGAGTCCCCCAAGACCGCGGCCAACGTGGTCGTCGCCAGGACCACAAGAAGCACCTGTGACCACCTGCGCGGTTTCCCTTGCACCCGTGACATCTGTCCTCTGACTGGATGAAACGCCGTCGCGGGGGAACGTCTACTTCACGACGAGGTTGATTAGCCGGTCGGGCACGAAGACCGTCTTGACGACCTCCATGCCGTTCAGGTGTCGCTGCACTGCTTCCTCGGCCAGCGCCGCCTGCTTCACCTCGGCTTCGCTAGCGCCGCGCTGCGCTCTTACGGTGGCGCGCAGTCGACCGTTAACCTGGACGGCGATGTCGACCTGATCGGCCAGAGCCAGCTTGTCGTCGTAAGTCGGCCAGCTGGCACCGGCGAAGATCGATTCTTTGTACCCCAGCCGCTTCCACAGTTCCTCGGCCAAGTGTGGCGCGAAGGGCGCGATCAT
>JASFTI010000142.1:0-8280 GCA_050053635.1 Gemmatimonadales bacterium | reverse complement strand
TCGCCCGCGTCACCGGAGCCGACACGCCACACCCGTATGCCGCCAACCTCGAACAGCTTCACTTCCCCCAGGCGGATCTCATCGTCAAGGCGATCCGTCAGGTCTGTTACCGGGACTAGCATATGGCAAGCCGAATCATGATGTCGAAGCTCTCGCCCACGATGGAGGAAGGGCGCGTATTGAAGTGGGTCAAGCAGGAAGGCGATCCCGTCGAGTCGGGCGACGTCGTCGTCGAGGTCGAGACCGACAAGGCCACTATGGAAGTCGAGGCGATGGGCTCGGGTGTCCTGCGTAAAATCCTGGTGGAGGAAGACACGACCGTTCCCACCGGCACGACCCTCGCCGTCGTCGCCGCCGAAGACGAAGACATCTCAGCCATCCTCGAGGAGTCGGGGACGGGCGGGGCGGGTGAGGCGGCGGCGGTCCCGGCGGCGGTCCCAGCGACCGCCGCGCCGCAGGAGCGTGCCGCCGAGGAACCGGCAGCGCCGGCCGAGCAGGCCGCCGCTCCGTCGCACGCCGGCGATGGCGACAGGGTCAAGGCGTCTCCCCTGGCCCGCCGGATGGCAGACGATCGCGGGATCCGGCTGGAGGGCCTGCGCGGCACCGGCCCCGGTGGCCGTATCATCAAGCGCGACATCGAGGCGGCAGCGAGCACCGACGTCGCGGTCGCCCCGGCTAGAGCCCCGGAGATCGACTATGACATCCCTTACGAGCGCGTCGAGCTCAGCCAGCTTCGCAAGGCGATCGCTCGCAACCTGATCCAGAGCCTGGGACCGATCCCTCACTTCTTCCTTACCCGCGAGATCGACATGGGTGAAGTGTTGAGGCTGCGCGGACAGCTCAACGAGGTCCTCGCAGAGTCGGGAGCCAAGATCGGTGTCAACGACATCATCGTGAAGACCGCGGCACAGGCACTCAGCGAGCATCCCGACGTCAACGTATCGTTCGCCGGCGACCATATCCGCAGATTCACTCGTGTCGACGTCGGTATCGCTGTCGCTGTACCCGACGGCTTGATCACGCCGGTGCTGCGCGATGCGGCCGGCAAGGGCCTGCGGCAGATCTCCGCCGAGAGCCGCGAGCTCATCGCCAGGGCCCGGGAGAGGAAACTCGCACCCGAGGATTACCAGGGCGCCACATTCACGATCTCGAACCTCGGCATGTACGGGATCGATGAGTTCACCGCCGTCATCAACCCGCCCGCCGCCACTATCCTCGCGGTCGGTGCGACCCAAGAGAAGCCGGTCGCCGTCGACGGTACCGTGGAGATCCGACCGCGCATGCGTGTCACGCTGTCTTGCGATCACCGGGCGGTCGACGGGGCCATGGGTGCGGAATTTCTGGCGACGTTCGCCGACATGCTGGAGAACCCGCTGCGGTTGGTGCTCTAGCCCGACAGCGGACGTGTCCCTAGAACTCTATTGGGAATTCGGGAAGCCGTGACGAATTGACTAAGAGACCTATGGACCACCCGATTGAGGAACCGAACTCCCAACTCGAGTACTCAATTGGCCAATCAGTCTTGGAGTCATGGATTTTCGATTCCCGATTACATAGTTTCCGCCGCAGAACCACTTTAGAACTCCGACGAGGATCGACCCGTGGCTAAGAAGGAAGGGATAAAGGACTCGTACGACCTGGTGGTCATCGGCGCCGGTCCCGGCGGTTACGTCGCCGCTATCCGCGCAGCTCAGCTCGGGCTAGACGTCGCCTGCGTCGAGTCCGAGTCGCGCGAGGGCGGCCTGGGCGGCGTCTGCCTCAACTGGGGCTGCATTCCGACGAAGGCGATGCTGGAAAGCGCGAACCTCGCCCGCCACATCACGGACGGGGCGGCCGATTTCGGTATCAAAGTCAAGGGCTACGAGCTCGACATCGGCGCCGCCGTTACCCGGAGTCGTCAGATCAGCGAGCGCCTTACCAAAGGCGTCAAGTTCCTGTTCGACAAGAACGGCGTGATGCCGGTCTTCGGCCGAGCCAAACTTGCCGGTGACAAGAAACTGGATGTCGAGTTGAGGGGGGGGAGTAGCGCTACTATCTCGGCCTCCAACATCATCATCGCCACCGGATCTCGGCCCAAGACACTGCCCGGCTTCGAGTTCGACGGCGAGCGGGTGGTCTCCAGTCGTGATGCGCTGGAGATCAGGAAACCGCCGGGTCATATCGTGATCGTCGGCGCCGGTTCGATCGGCATGGAATTCGCCGATATTTTCAACGCGTTCGGCGCAAACGTCACGATCGTCGAGGTCCTGCCCCACCTGCTCCCGCTCGAGGACGCCGAGATTGCCGGCGTCGTCGAGCGCTCCTTCAAGAAGCGGGGAATCAAGGTCAAAAAGAAGACGGGCGTCAAATCGCTTGAGAAGCTGGACACCAAGCTGCAGGTCACGGTCGAGGGCGGCAGCGGTGAGCAGGTCATCGAGTGCGACACGCTGCTCATGGCAACCGGCAGGGCACCGAACGTCGAAGACCTCGGCCTCGATGCGGCCGGAGTGAAGCTCGACGACCAGGGCTGGATCGAGGTCGACGAATACGGCCGCACGTCCGCCGAGGGCATCTATGCCATCGGCGACGTCGCCGGAAATCCGATGCTCGCCCACAAGGCCTCCCACGAAGGCATCGTTGCGGTCGAGCAGATGGCCGGCCATCCCACTCATCCGCTGGCCCAAGAAGACGTACCGTCCTGCACCTACTGCCATCCGGAGGTCGCCAGCATCGGCAGCACCGAGGGCCAGGCCAAGGAGCACGGCTATGAGGTGAAGGTCGGAAAATTCCCGTTTAGCGCCAACGGTCGAGCGCTGGCGGCCGGCGCGCCGGACGGCATGGTGAAGATCGTCAGCGAAGCGAAATACGGTGAGGTGCTCGGCGTTCATATGGTCGGGCACAACGTCACCGAGCTGATTGCCGAGACCGGCCTGGGGCGCGCCCTCGAGACCACGGTGCACGAGATCGCCGCCACCGTGCACGCGCACCCGACGCTATCCGAGACGATAATGGAAGCCGCGCTCGCAACGCTCGGCCGGCCCATCCACATCTAGGCGCCTGGATCGAGTACGCGCCTACAGCCGCGCCAGGCGACGACAGCGACCCGATTTGACCCAGAAGATCTGCAGGCTCATTCGGCTCGAGGGCCTCACCGACTACGGCGAGGCCCTCGAGCTACAGCGCCGACTGGCCCGGGCACGGGCCACGGGAGAGATCGCCGACGACCTTTTGATCCTGCTCGAGCATCCCCGGGTGATCACCCTCGGGCGAGGCGCACGGGAATCCAATATCATCGCGACGGCGGAAGCCCTGGCAGGCAGTCAGGTCGAGCTCCATGAGGTGGAGCGCGGCGGCGACGTCACCTATCACGGGCCCGGCCAGCTCGTCGGCTACCCAATCGTCGACCTCACACGCCATAGGCGGGACCTTCACTGGTACCTGCGACAACTCGAGGAGGTTCTCTTAAGAGCGCTATCGGCCTTCGGGGTATCCGGAGTCCGGGTGCCCGGCTTCACCGGAGTCTGGGTGGAGGACCGAAAGATAGCCTCGATCGGCGTGCACGTTACTCGCTGGGTCACCTTCCACGGTTTCGCGCTGAACGTCTGCACCGATCTCGCCGACTTCGATCTGATCGTCCCCTGCGGCATCGAAGCAGTACAGATGACGACTCTGGAACGCGAAGCCGGTCGGGCCCACAGCGTCGACGGAGTCGCACGCCAGGTCGCCAATTCTTTCGGTGAGATCTTCGGGTTGGGTATGCAGCCGATCGCCTTGCAGGAACTTCCCTGACCTACTTACCCCTAATGGCCCGGAGTGCGAAGAACAGGTTGGCGGGTCGCTCCGCCATCCGCCTCATGAAGTAGGGATACCACTCGTTCCCGTACGGAACGTAGATCCGCATTCCGTACCCCTCCTCGACCAGCCGCGCCTGCATATCGCGGCGAATCCCATACAGCATCTGGAACTCGACGGGCGCCTTCCGCTCGCTGTGCTCCCCTATCAATCGCTTACCCGCATCGATCATCAGGTCATCGTGGGTCGCGATACCGATCGGCGCTTCCGAGTCCATTAGGATCTCGAGGAGTCTGACGTAGCTATCGTCTATTTCCCGTTTCTTCTGGAACGCCAGATCGGCGGGCTCTTTGTAGGCGCCCTTGCACAGACGTACGGAAGCAGCGCGCCTGGCCAGCTCTAATACGTCTTCTTCACTGCGCCTCAGATACGATTGGATGACCGCGCCAATGTTCTTGAATTCGTCGGACAATTCGTAGAAGACGCTCAGCGTCGCGTCCACGTAGCATGAGGCTTCCATGTCCATGCGGACAAAGTTGCCACGTAGATGCGCCGACTCTGCAAGTCGACGCATGTTCTTCAGGCACAGGTCACGGTCGATCGCCAGCCCGATCTGCGTTGGCTTGATCGAGATCGTGGCCTGCACTCCGTTCTCTGCCGCCAACCGCTCGAGTATTCTGATGTAATCGTCGGTCGCCCTGTTCGCCTGATCGTCACTCTCCACGCTCTCGCCCAGGTGGTCGAGTGTCACGTCCATGCCCTGCAGGTTCAGATGGCGAACCGCACCGATCGCTTCATCCAAGGTCTCGCCGGCCACAAAGCGCCGCGACCGCTTGCGCGCGAACTTCGAGCCGAGAACGAAGTTCTGGAGCCGCTTCTGTTCGCTGAGGTAGAGCAGTATGCCGCGCAGCATACACCCGATCCGTGGTTGATTAGGCAGGTCAGCCGGTATCGCCGGCTCGCTCCCGAAGCTCCGACACTCTGACGAGGCTAACGACGCGGTAGCCGGCCTCTTCGATCGCTTCGCGGCCACCCTCCTCACGATCGACCAGTGCCAGGACCGCCAGGATCTCGGCGCCTGCCGCCTTCACCGCCTCGCAGGCCTTCAGCGCCGAGCCGCCCGTCGTGATCGTGTCTTCGATGACCACTACGCTCTGACCCGCTTCCAGGTTACCCTCGATCTGCTTGCCAGCTCCGTGACCCTTCGCCTCCTTGCGTACCGTGAACGCCTCGATTGGCCGACCGTCAAGGAAGCTCCGATGGGCTATCGCGTAGGCGATCGGATCGGCACCCATAGTCAGTCCGCCCACCGCCTCGGGCTCGAGACCAGCCTCGGCCAAAGCGAGCAGACCGAGCGCACCGATCAGCGCCTGTCCCTCCGCTGACAGCGTTGTGGTCCGCGCGTCCACGTAGAAGCGGCTTTTCCTTCCACTGCGCAGCGTGAAATCGCCGATCCGGAAGGAACGTTCCACCAGCAGATCGATCAATCGGTCGTGCTCTTTCATCTCCCCCTCTGTCGCTGACTGCGCGACGGATGAGATGCAAAAAAAGAGCCGCCCGCCTGCGCTGGCCGGACGGCGACATCAGAACTGCCACGGGGCGAGGTCGCCCCGGCAGATGGACAGCTTACCCCGTTTCGGGACCCGCACCCACCGAGGCCGACGATTCCACCATCTGTCCCGAGCTTGCCGTTCCCGCACAACTGTCACAGAGCCCGTAAATCTTCAACATCCTGCTCTGTACCGCGAAACTCAACTCCGCCGCGATCTCCGCCTGCAAACGGTCCATCGCCTCCTGCCGGAAGCGGGCCACCCTACCACAGTTCGTGCAGATCAGGTAGTCGTGCTGCGTCTCGCCCGCCTGGTGCTCGTAGCGCTTGAAGCCTTCCCCGAAGTCGAGCTCCCGGGCCAGACCCGCCTCCACCAACAGGTTCAGCGTCCGGTAGATCGTCGCCTTGCCCACCTGCTCGCCACGATCCCGCAGCAAGTCCGCCAGGTCGTCCACCGATTGATGGTGCTCCGCCTCGAACAGGGCCATCGCGATCGCCTCACGCTGATGCGTCAGCGGCAGGCGATTCTGGTGAAGGTAGCTGCGGAACAGGTCCATCATCAGCATCGCGCAGCCCGTCGGCGGCCCGGGGATGACGATCTGGGAGGGAGAGGAAGCGTTAGTTTCTGTCATGCGTGCGCTAGCTTACAATGCTCCAAGCGGGCGCCTTCGCTCCTTGACTGATTCTTAGTTTCAACGATGATAATAGCCCCCAACTCCTTCACACGCAAACTCGCGCCTACCTCAACGCCCTATGCCCGGGCCAGCCGTTTCGGCGTCGAGACGACTAGCGCCAGCGCCACAGCGCTGCAGACCAGGATGTAGACGAGTAACGGTCGGAGGTCGGCCGCGGCAGTGAGCACATCGCCAGCCCGCCAAGCCGCGTTAGCCTGCAAGCCCGAATAGGCGGGCGGTAGGAGGACCTCCAGCACCCGATAGGCGGGGCGCCCTATCGCGTCCGCGAAGCCTGGTAACGCCAGGCCGGCGAACAGGGCGCCGTATGCGAACAGTCCGCCGTTGCGGGCTCCCAGTGCCGAGCCCAGGAAGGCCAGGACGGCGAGGGTCGTCGGGATCCAACCCAGCGCCACCACCGCGCCCGCGACGTCGATCAAGGATAGCCGACCGGTCGATGCCGGCAACGCCGCCAGGCCGATGGCGATCGTTGCCACGGCGGACCAGCCTGCGACCGCCACGATCCGGGCGAGGTAGTAGTCCAGGGGCGCCACCGGCTTCTGCAGCCAGAGCGCCGCGTAACCGAAGTGGACATCTTCGCTCAGCCAAGGACGGCAGAGCGGGGCCGCGACGATGACCGACACTAGGATGAACCTGCTTCCGAACCCGTCACCCGATCCACCCCACCCTGCAACAGCAGCCAACAGTTCGAAGGTGGAGTAGCCGCCCAACACCCCGGCGAAATAAACAGCTCGGCTGCGAACGACATCCTCCGCCACGAATCGGAACAGGGCCGGCACCAGCCGCGAGGCGCGCAACACGTTAGTCAACAAGCCTCTCCGTCTCCGAGATCGTTCTGCACCAGCGAGTGAAACAGGTATTCCAGATCGAAAGGTCGCCGCTCGATCGATTCGACCCTGCCACCTGCCGTCTCGATCTGCTCGGCCCAGGTGCGGGCGGATCGCGCCTCGGGGAACGCCGCCTCATCGGCGGCGAGTCGTACGCCGCCCAGCTCCAGGCAAAGTGCTTCGATCCGCGCCGGCACTTCCCCGCGCTCCGTTCCCAGCAGTACAACCCAGATCTCCGGCCGCACGGCCAACTCCTCCTGCGAGCTTTGACCCAGCAGCCGCCCGTACCCGAGAACCAGCACCTCATCGCAGATGCGCTCGAGCTCCAGCAGATTGTGCGAAGAGACGACGACGGTCCGCCCACTACGCTTCAGCTCTCGCACCACACTCCTCAGTATACCGACGGAGGTGGGATCCAGACCGTTCGCCGGCTCGTCCAGCAGGACGAGCTCCGGATCACCCAGTAGCGCAGCCAGCAGACCCACCCGCTGCCGGTACCCATGGGAGAGTGTTCCCACGACCGCGTCGACCGACTGGGCGAGAGCGAGCCGGCTCGTGTGCACCTCGATCGCCTCATCCACCTCGCGCCCGCGTAGCCCGGCCAGTCGCGCCAGTAGGACGGCAAGCTCACGGACCCGGACGTTCCCGGGCAGCCTCACCTGCTCGGGTAGGTAGCCGATGCCCCGGCGCCGTCTGTAGACTGCCGGGTCCAGCCCACACACGGCCACCCGACCTACCCGCGGCCGGATGAAACCGAGGAGCAGCCGGTAGAGCGTGGTTTTGCCCGCCCCGTTCGGTCCCACGAGTCCCACCACGCGGCCACGTTCGATGCCCAAGTTCAGCCCCTCGAGCACCGAGGCTCCACTCGATCTGTACCGGAAGTGAAGGTTCTCTACCTCGATCAGCGGACCCGCGCCAGCCGGTCTCATCCGCCCGGCCTTCGTACAACGGCGATTCCCGGTACATCGAACGTCGAACGGGCGACGAAATAGATGCCAGCGGACGAGACGGCCAGTTCGCTCGCCCTGACCTCGACCATGAAACTGCCGGAGAACTCTCCGTCACCAGCGAACCGATCGATGATCGCCGTACTGCTATCACCCCGCTGCGTCAACGCCCAGATGCTCGCGTCCGGCGCCACGGCTAACCGCGCTACCTGCGCGCGGTACTTCGGGATCGGAGTGTCCGAGGGAGCCGCCCGGCCCAGGGCGGCGAACGCCCGCCTTACCCGCTCGCGTATCGCCTCTATCTCCGCTTCGCTGCGCGAGAGGGGCGCGGCGTCGGGCCGGCCGATCTCCTGAATCACTTCGCCCGTACCGCCGACCCGCAGGATCGTGTAGTCGGGACCGGGCGGTGCCAGCAGCAGGTCGCCCGACGACGTAGCCGCCACCGCATAGCTGTGGTTCCTGTAGGGTCGGCCCGGCTCCTCCGTCCCGCGCAC